>NZ_JBTNCT010000010.1:0-127278 GCF_054511355.1 Arthrobacter tecti | reverse complement strand
CAGCCAGCGACAACAGGCCCCGCCAGCGAGCCCAAAAACCACAAATCACCCCGAGGCCAGAATCAACCGCGAGTCCAGCTACCAATCCGACCCTCATGAAAAATCCGGGCTAGCGGGGCGCGTGGCCGGCGTCGAGGGGACCCTCCCCCGCCCTTCGGCGGCGCTGGTGTGGTAGTCCCTGGCATGCGCGGCGGCGTGAGGGTGCGGCGTGGCAGTGGTGGCGCTGTGCTGGCGTTGCTGTGTGGTCGCCGTGGTGCACGTGGTGGCTCATGTTGTCCACTGCGTGGAGCTGTGAGCGGCGGCGTGGTGCGGCTCTGCTCATCTCTTGCGCTGCTGCGCGCGTGCTGGCATCGTGCCGGCGCTCCGCTGCGGCCTGAAGCTGCGAGGTGTAGGCGTGGCTTCCCTCTGCTTTGTACAGGCGCAATCGCGCCCCACTGGCACACCGTGGATGTCCAGTCATAACGGCACGCGTCCTCCTGATTGCATCCAGTCGGGCAACGCACCAGGACGCCCCTAAGTGCGGCCGCACCACAGCAATATTTTCCTTTGTATCTGCCTGCTAATTCGTCGGCACCATAGGGCTATGCATACTTTTTGCGGCACTGCGTTGCATTTTCGATGCAGAGGGGTTAATGTTGCATTCATAAGTGATTCAGCAAAGCGGCTGGATAGATCAAATGGAGGCAATGAAATGTTCAAGGTACTTATCGACGTTCCCGGTTTCGCTCTCGTGTTGGATAACGGGAAATTGAAGGCTGATATCGTTCCCGGCTCTTTGTCGGATTCTCAGATTGTTGACTTGTTGCGCGATCACCGCGCCATCTCTTACTGAACCACCGCCAGCACCCAGCAGGCAGACCTACACGAAAGGAGGGCCGTACAGATGTTTCGCAACTCGGATAGACCCGTCCCGCTGGCACCCTTGTTGCCTTAGCTGCCCAGACGTTGGAGGTCCGGCGCCCTTCTCCCCCCGTTCGTCGCCGGACCCCTCCAGCACAAGACCCGCCCCTCACGCCCCGAGACGAGAGACACCATGGCACGGAAGATTGAAGACACTGAACGCGAGATGCTGCGCGACATGTACGCCGCAGGGAAGCGCGGCGACCGCGACGACTGGGAAGAGTCGGCACGCCGGGATCTGAGGGTGGAGCCGCTGGAGTGGCCGCAGGATGTGCGGCGTGCGGCTCGTGCGGCCTGGTTTGCCGGTTACTTCGGTTACCCGATGCCGGAGCATGACCACTACTACCGCCCGCAGGCTGCTCTTTGGCTGTGCCGAGAGTGTGGCTTTTCTGCCGACCTTTGCGAGAGCGGCAACATCAACAAGCTTTATGCCTGAGAGTTAAGGCGCGAAGCGCCGGGCTGCGACCCCAGCGCCACAGACGGCGCGGCGCGCCTCCTGGAATCGAAGCGGCCGCCAGCTGCCGCCACCATATCAACTCACCGCCTGAACCCTGCCTTCAGTGCGCCCAAAACACCTACCACCGCCGCCGAAGACGGCGAAGACGAAGGAGACGCAATGTCCCGCATGGCCGACTTGTACATCGACGTGGAAGAACTGACCAGCGCCACTCTGCGCAGCGCAAACCAGGCGCGACCCGCTGACGAGGTAGTCCACGAGGTAGCCCGTTATACCGAAGAAGCAGGATGGAAGTCCCCCACCGAGTGGACCGCCTACCGGCAGAGGTTCGCTGGCATGCTCCAGGACGTCATGAACGCGCAAACCCCCGCAGAGGGGCTGGCTTCCCGTGATGCGGCGCTTGCCTATGCTTCAGATGTGCTCGGCGTCCGACACGGGTACAGGGATGAACCGGTTGAGCCGCCCATTGGACTGCAACGGTTCAGCAGTGTTTCACAGATGAGGGCGGCGGTGATCGGGAGCGGTTCCGAGTTCTTCAGTGCTGACACTATGCGCTATTGGGGTACGAAGTTGCACGGTGGGATCGTCGGCGGCCACTACTTCATCACGAGTGATTGGGCGAACTTCGAGAAGACGGCGCGCACGTACAAGGTGCGTTGGTTCACGCAACGAGAGCCGCACCTGATGATGATCGGCCACAACGCGGGGCCGTTCGAGACGTTGGCCGACGCACAAGAGGCAGCGCGGAGACTCGCTGACACCGTCTCGGTGAAGGTGCCGGCATGAGCGCGCCCGAGGGGTTGCGGCGGCAGCAGCTGGCCGAGAAGGTGCGCAGTGTATCCACTGGCATGATCCGTCAGTGCCTGGCGGATCTGGAGCGGCCGGACCGTGACGCCGCCGAGTCAAATGTGTTCACGGAGCTGTCCGTTGAGGATTCGCGCCGCCGGCGTGAATGGGTGCGGACGGAAAGCGATAGCGCACTGGCTGCGGACCTGCGGAGGCTGGACGCGCTGACCTGCCGAGACATACCGAAGACCGAGCAAAACCAGTATTGGGCAGTCTTCGAGGAGTTGGAGCGGCGTCACCCTGAAGCGGGGCAGCGCGTAGACGCATGGCTGGACACGCTGACTGCCGCGCAGACAAACGCTGATGGCGGCATGGGTCTACAGCTGCTGAAGGAGATTGGATTATGAGCGTCACCGAAGGACATTGCGCCTGCACCGCCCCGTACGGCCATTCTACCGGCTGCCCTGCTGAAGACGGGGCGCGCGTTAGGTCGGAGGCATTCCGGCGACGCCTCGTCGACCGCGGCCCGGAGCTGGTGACTGAACTGATCCTGAAGCAGGCGGCGACCCATTGGGCGCGGCTTGACCCTGACGAGCGCGGGGACGCTAATGATCCGCTGGTCAAGGCGATCCCGCGTGATGTCGCGCCCTCCACTGAAGTCCTGGCGGCAATCAAGGCCATCACCGGCAAGTCTCCCGACGCTGCAGGCGTGCAGCATTTCAACGGTGAATCAACGCGTGCCGCATGGTGCAGGTACGCACTGAAAAGGTGGGCGGCGGCGTGAGTGCCGACAGCCGCACCGGAGGCGCTGAGATACCGGCCGGCCCACCGCTCACGGCTCGTGGAGTGAAAGCGCGTCTCACACGAGCCGGAGCCGACTACAGACACTTGGACATCACCGATGGTGCAGAGGTATCCCGCCTTGTGGACGTTGACCGCACGGGACCGTGGAGACGTCAAACAGTCGTGACCATCACCGGCTCGCGGGAGGCAAGGCGCGAAGCTGACGACGTCCTATTCTGGGCTGGCCTGTCTTGTGCGCCGTACCCTGACCGGTCGATCTGGAGACGCTGAGTAGACTTTAGTCAGAGTCTTGCTGCTCATCGTGACGGGAGCTCAAAGACCGCGCCCAGTCGTCCAAAGTGTCTGGCTCAAATCCAGCCGACTGCAAGACCAGGATTGCAACCGGGAAATTCCCCGCGAGGTACAGGGTTACAGCGATCCACACGATACGCCACAGGAACCTTACGCCTATGTCCGCGCAGTCAGCAGCGAGGTAACCGCTAGCAGCCAAGGCCCGATTGATGTTTTCTAACCTGGCCGCGACGTCTGGGCCAAGCTCCTCATCAGTTGGCAGGCCAGCCACGATTCCGGCATCATCCCTCACTGCCTCGCCTACACGGTAGACGGTAGCGAAGTTGGGGAACTCTAGCCTTGGAGCTATCGCCGGCAGTTGGCAAAGAACATCTTTGCGCAAGGCTTCGTACAAAGCATTCACTGAAGCATCAAACTGGGGCGCTGTGATGACTTTCTCGGCAGCTGATGCGATTGGTGCTAGTTGGCCTGCAAGCCTTGACAGGTCTTCGAGGAAACCCGAATCCCTCAGACGGTGCCTCAACGCAGATGTCTGCGCATCTAACAGAAGGCTGAAGTTGTTGAGCGCCTTGCGGAGCCTCTCCCACGCTTCAGGAGTCATGCCGAAGGCATCCGTTGCTGCATCGGGCACGACTGCATTCATTGATATACCGTAACGCCCTCGGGATGCAGACACGCACACGCCGCGGCATGCTGTAAGGCGGTTACTCCGTTTGAACTAGGAGGGTTCAATGCAAGATGTTCTACTCCGGCGCGGTGACCGCGTCGAAACACTGACAGATATGGGCCGGTTGAAGGCAGGCAGCCCCGGCATCGTGGTCGAGGTTTACGACGCGCTGCAGCCGAAGCGGACTGCCGAGAATGCGACCGAGTTCGAAGTCGGCGTCGCATTCCCGACACTCAGCCAGGACCGCCCTGCTGACGCGTTCCCGTTCATCGTGAAGGGTCTGGAGACGCGCAGTCTGCAGGCGGGTGACGTGGTGCCGATGAAAGCTGCTGAGCTGAAGGTGACCGGAAATATCTACCGGTAAAGGCCCGGCGACTGAGCACAGGCAATGTCCTTGAGGACGCATGTCGAAGAGTTAGATGCCTCCTACATCACTGAATGATCAGGACAGACGCGTCACACCTCTGCGCCATCTCTCCCAAGAATTTGCGGGCAGCCGCAGGAGACTCGCCTAGCATTCTCGCGTTGTCGACGACGATCACCTCGGGGTACTCGCCGTGCACTGTCAGGTACGCTTCGAGCTCGTCGATGATGTCGTCCTCGCCGGGGCTTGACCGGTAGTCGAACGCCATGTGGGCGGTGGCCGCGTTCACTTCGGCGTCGAGTCCGGAGGTCTCACCGCGCTCGATGATCGCTTCTACATCGTCGAGGGTGTATCTGGTGGCGATGGCGGCCGCCCGCTTGTACATGGTGGACGGGTCGGAGTCGGCCGAGAAGTAGAACACTGAGTTCTTGTTGCCGTGATCGTCACCGCGTTGCAACCATGCTTGGACGATCGCTGACGCGTCTAGCCCCGGCGCCTGCGAGACGATCGATACGCGACCCCGGCGGATCACCTCACCCGCAGACTTCATGGAGGTGGGCGGCGTATAGCTGAAGGCGTGAGCCGCTGACTCGTGAGCCTGCGTCCTAGTTCCGCCTAAGCCCGAGCGATAGCAGCCTGTGCAGGTCACAACGTCACCGAAGACGCCGCCTGACTTCGTCCGCGAGGTCCGCGTTACTGACGTCCGCCAGGGTGCAAGACCGCGCACCATGGCCTGCCTCTTCCACAGAGAGAATTCCTGCTACCACCAGAGCGTTCAGCGGAGATAGGTCGTATGCGCGACAGACACGAATGAGCGTCTCAGCTTTCATCCCGCGTTCGAGCTGACGAAAGAGAGTGCTTTGGTCTACTCCGCTCTTACCTGCGATTGCACGAATACTGCTTTCACCAGTGGCTACCACAAGGTAGTCCCTAACAGAGTCCACCTCTACATCCACCCAACGCGGAACGGAGAGTACAGGATGTTGTTGGCGTTGAGCATGAATCAGAGACTAGCAAGGGTGAGGCGTGGTGTCTCATAACCATGGCAGAGACAGACACTTCGAAGCCACTCCGGATGGATGGTTGAGTTTCATCACAAGGCGTGCGAACTGATTGGTCCACCCGCGCCTCCCCTGGCTCACCACCGAAGCCTCGTTAGAGTAGGAGAATGGAGCCTTGGTTAATCGCGGCAATTACCACTGCTACAGGTGGCGTATTCGCCATTGCTGGCGGTTGGCTCGGGAGCCGCTGGGGGCGAAACAATGAACATTCGCACTGGATGCGAAATGAAAAGTATACCGTCTACAAAAGGGTGTTCTCAAGCCTTGAAGAACATCGCACCGGCATTGTCTCAGATTGGCTCCTCAACAAAACTCAGAAAGATCCCCAAGTCACGCTTGGAAATTCTTTAGACTTTGAGCTTGTGAGTTCACCTAATGTTTATGAGTGCCGAAAAGATTGTTTAGAAGCGATTTTCCTACTTTATCGTCTGGTTTACATTGATAGAAGTAGAGATCCAGCCCAAGTAAACCCCCTGATAGACCGCACTAGTAGATCGCTGAATGAGCTCAAAGACGCAATGCGAAGAGATATAAGCGTTGAGAGGCTGGAGTTGCCGAACGTTGAAAATTAGACCGAGAAAACGGTGACTGCTCGATCTAGATTCACAAGCCAACTAGTCTTACAGGCCGCAATGCTCCGAACATGGGCTGCTGAAGATTACTCGCGACCCCCGTGAAGTTGGGTCGACCAATTGACGCGACCCTTATGATAGGGCTTCCAACAAGTCTAATTAGGGATGAGATTCAAGTATCGCGGTTGGGGTATCGGGTATCTCGATCCCTTTGCTTTGGTCCAGAACATAAGTCCGCAGAATTGGCGACGCAATTATCTCGGCACCATCCCGATTCTGCGTTGGTGATAGGCGGGCTAGACTCCATACACCGGATGGAGCTTCGCGAGCGCTAGGCCCTCTTATTTCCACTCGTTGGTGAAGGACGACACCGCTATTGCCTTTCAGTACGACACTCCACTGTGCCCAAAGGCAGAAGTCATTGTCGTTCGCGGCCGAGGCGATCCACTCCTGAAGTGTCCCTCCAATTGCCATGGCGTAAAGCGCCTGATTACCTGCGGCGATGTCATGACGTCTTTGTGGACTTCCCCAACTCCCGCCTTGCATCGCTGACACGGGCGGCCAGAATTCCAACGTGACAGATGCACTACCCTCATTGGAAAGTACAACCGGCACCCGAACCCAAAAGTTCTTCTGATTCTCCTGGGGGGCATGGAGGTTCGAAGGCACACCTGCGTCCTCGTCCCACTCGGCAGCTTCTGGCGAGCGCGACCGGCTCCAGGCATATTCACTGACGGTCGGCACGTTGAGGCTTAACGAGACTACAGGAGCGTTGATGTCAAGCCGGGATTTTACGGATTCGGCGATCATGAGTGCCGACCTAGTCGATTCCAAACGCGCTATTTTGAGCGACTGGTTCGCCACGTCAACAGCACGCATACTCGCTCTTGAAGACTTCCTCGTCTCCCAAGCTTGCCAGGCGATCACCACCGCGGACACGCTCGTAGCTACCGCTGCAACAATCGTCCAGACTTCCATAACTCAAGCGTACTGATCCACAAGCTGAGGCTTACACGCGTTATGGAGCTTTCCGTGTATTCGGTCAATTGATGAAGCAAGCGATCCGGTTAGTGCGGCACTTCCTCGGGTCTGAGATATTCCGACCCCATGGCGTGAACCATCCACTGGTCGTACTCTGGGCGCCACACCATTGTGATGATGCTTGCAGCGTTGATGATCTGAGCGTCCGTCACTTGGAAGCTGGACTCCACCCCGGACATGAGCTTGCAGTAACGAACGTTCGGGTCACCAACAGCTTCGTTTGCTATCGACCCAAACCCCCAATTCTCAATGGAAGCGACATGCTCCGCAATCTCGCTGAAATCGCCCCAGTACGGCAAAGATTCCGGTGTGACCAACCTACTCAAGGCGATCTCGTAGTGGCGGTGATCTGCGAGTGCGTTGACGAACATCATGCCCACTGCGACTGGATCTTGAAGTGATCCATTTGGGAGCGCTGCCATCGCTTCTTCATTACTTGTGAACCGCCGCCAGGTGTCGGGTGGCAAGTCATCGGGATGCCGCTTTGAGTTCATGATTCAACGATAGCGATCACCACGGACAGAACCCCTCACAACGACAAAAAACGCTCACATCGACCGCCCAGGTCGGGTGGCTGGTATGAGCGCTTTTTGTCGTTGTGAGGGTCTAACCTGCTGCCATGAGTACCGGTCCAAACGAGTACGGCTTCGCTGCGGCAGATGCGAGGAACCGCGCGTTGCGGGAGACCCCTATCGGACTCGACGTCGACCCTGCGTCCGCCCACCACACCGAGAAGACCATCCCCGTTTGGGTGCGCCTCCACTTCCCATCCGGCAAAGCCGAGACAGCGAAAGGTTTCGCGATCGCTTGGACCCGCGAGGCTGTGCTGGTGCAGTACGTCGATATGTGGCCGGTCGAACCGATCTGGGTGGAACCGCAGCGGGTTCGGCGGCGAAAACTGGAGAAGGATCGAAGAGGGCGTTAAACGACGAAAGAGCCTCTAACTCCAACCTCCCACTCGGGATGCTGGGGTTAGAGGCTCTTGACTGCTCAGCTAGCTAGAAGCGTCACCTCGACGAATCATCCAAAACCACGGTTACTCCTATTCCAGATCGGGATATCCGGCGATTGCCAGCGCCTTGTTCACCGTGGTGGACGTCGGCTCGGATACGGGGTAGTGGTTGGTGATATTGAACGTCGGGCCAGTCGATGGCGCCCCACTAATGCCGCCGTCCGCGTACTGTTCGACGTCCTGGCCGAGAAGCCTTCCTGTTTCCCTCCAGATGTCGACAGAGCGGTCACGCTTAGCTGCTGACAGCGGGATGTACGCCTCCCCGCCAGTCTCCGGTTCAGCGAAGATCCTGTACGTCGAGGACGCGGAGTAAATCTTCGCTGAACCGGGCTGTTCGATGCCGCCGTCCGCAAAGGCACGCACCGTGTGGGGCTGCATGCCGAAGCGACCCGCGTACGGGCTCGACTTGCCGTCCCAGATCGCACCATTAGCTGCGGCTGGGAAGCCGAGCGCCGACCCCGGACGGTCGTAAACCGGTTGAATCCGAGCAATCAGCGGTGGAATCGCCGGCGCCGGAGGCACCGCCGCCCATTGGCTGAAAATCGACACCAGTTCGTCTGGCAGGTTGTTCAGATCGAACCCTGCTGCAGCCAGACCGGGGTAGGTCGCGTTGATCGCCTTGATGGCGGCCGCATAGTCGCCGCCCGTCATTCGAGCGATCGAACCTACAGCCGCACTGATGCCCGGATACGTCTTATCCAGTGCTTCCAGTTCGGCGATGTAGTCCGCATTGGTGACCAGCTTCGCGTTGTCCCCCACCTGCTGGATCGCAGTCAGTGCAGGGCCAGGCAGAGCCTTCAGGGTCGCCACATAGTTGCGGCCCATCACCTCTGTCATGTGAGCGCGAATCTGCTCAGTGGTCACAGCGGCCGGGTCGGACTGTGCGTTCAGGAACGCGGTGAACTCTTCACCGTCGAACGCCATACCAAGGTCGCGGGCAATCTTCTCCGCTTCCTGGTACTTCTGCGCGTTACCGCTAAAGGTCGCGGTGAGCGTCCAGTCCTGCCCGAAGAACGTGTCCCACTGGGTCTGTAGTTGCTCGACTGTCAGCCCGGCGCCCGCAGCAATCTCTGCCAGGGCACCGGCGTTACCGTCGATGACCGCCTGCGCTGCCGCGGCCGCTTCAGCCGGTGTCGCACCGCTAAGGTCGGCCGCGTCGTAGGCTGCCTGAGCTTCAATGAGGATGGCATCGGATGCCGTCTTCATTGTCTCGTACAGCTCCACACCGGCAGCCGACGTCGAAGACAACAACCCCTGCGTATCAAACAAGGCTTGTCCCGCTTGGGCGATGCCTTCCTTCAGCTGCTCCGCACGGGCAACAGCCTGATCGAGGGCACTCGCCGCAGCGAACTCGGCCTCCTGCTTGGACAGAGCGTTCCCGTTGAGCAGGTCAAGGGAGGTGCGGATGGCGTCGATCTTGCCTGCCGCGTCCGCCGTCCGATCAGAGATGCGCTGCATGGCGCCAGCCATGAGCTCAGCGTTAGCAGTCGTCTTCTCGGTCGCCGCATCGAGCCCTTCGAATGTGGACGTTGCAAGTCCGGCTTCGCCTCGCGTGCGTTCCACGTTCCCGATGATGTGATCCAAGTCGGCACCGTTGATGCTCTTGATCGCACCTAGGTTCGTCCCCAGCGCTGCCGCTGACCCTTCGGCCGCGGCCTTCAGCCGATCCATGCCTGGTACTGGCCCGCCGTACTTGCTGTTGTTCCCACGCTCGATCGCGTTCTTGTAGTCCGCGATCGCCTGAAGATGCCCGAGAAGCTCATCGTACGCCGGTCCCCCCTCCGCGATGGCGTTCGTGATGTCAGCGAGGCTCAACCCAAGGAGTTGCGCTGTCTCGTTCGCCGCCTTCGCACCACCGAACACGCCCCGCATGAGGTTATCGAAGTTGTCTCCGGCGTCCTTCAGGTCCGTCCACTCCTGCGCAATCTGCCCCAGGGTGGCGGCCGTGGCTGCGCCTGTCTGCTTGTCCAGCGAATCGACTAACGCGTCAACCCGCGCCTTCACATCAGCCTGTGCTTGGCCGAACAGGGTCATCGCTGTCACACCGGCGGCAAGAGCGATACCCCAAGGGCCACCCAGCACGCCGGAGATGCCACTGAGTGCGCCTCGCAGGCCCGCCTTAGCGCTGGTGCCGATCGCGCTACTGTATCCAGCAATCGTGCCCACACCTTGACCAAGCCGGTCATGGAAACCGCTGAGACCGCCAGCACCATGCCGCGCTGCACCATTCACGTCACGCAGCAAACCGTTCAACCCGGAAACATGCCCCCGAACCCGGTCCATGGTGGCGCCCACAACACTGAAGCGACCCATCGTGTCGACCGTCTTACCGGCCAACGCCTGCTGGGTAACCCACTCGTTGCGGAGATTCGAGAACACGCGGGAACCGTCAAGCGACCTGAAGAAGCCGGCGAACTGGTTCTTCATCAGAAGGAACGCACCAAGCGCAATCGCAGCGTTACCGATCGGTCCAGGCAAAGCCTCGAATACGGTGAGCACGCCTTCAGCTGCACGTGCCACCAACTCGATCGGCCCAGCCGTCGCTTCAAGGACACTGGTCACGAAGCCGGAAAGCTTCGGAACAATCCGTTCGATGTCGTCGGCCAGACGGGTGACCGTGTCGCCAAGAATGCCGGTCGCCGTGTTGAAGATCGGACCAAGACCCTCAAAAGCAGTCCCCGCAATGGTGCCGAGGTTGCCGATGATGTCGCCAAGGTCACGTGCGGCCGGTTGCAGATCGACGATCAGGTCGCGTAGACCCGTGAAACCGTCCAGCACACCGTCCTGGAACCGGAGGTTCCGCACAACAGTGGACAGACCGGACAGGGTTACGCCGCCGATGTCGCCAAGCAGTTCAAGCAGATCACCAGTGAACTCGGCTGCTTCGCCGAACGCACTGCCAAGATCCTGCACACCCATGTTCAGCTTGGAGGCACCGTCGCGGGCGCCCTCAAAGATGCGGGCCATGCGGGACTGGAAGGGCTCTGCCAGCATCATGTCTGCGATGCCGCGCAGGTTCTGCCGGAACTCACCAAGACCACCAGCACCACCGTCAGAGGCAGCACGGGTCATTGCCCGGAAGATGTCGACCACGGACTCGCCGACGCCGTACATGTCCTTCAGGGACTGGACGCCGCCCTCAATCCAAGACGTGATACGCCCGGCTTCGTCAGCCTTCTGAATCCAATCATCGAACCGGGTAGTAATGTCGGTCAGCCAACGGCCGAACCGTGGCAGGTATTCAGACCCTCGCAGGCCCAGAGTGTTGATCGCGTCCACGAGTGGTTCCGCGGCGCCGGACGCTTCGTCGAAGCCGCCCTGCAGGTTGCGGAACATCGCGTCCAAGACGCCGTTCTCGGCGATCTTCTCCAACGCGACGTTGACGCCAGCACCGAACCGGCCAGCATGGAACGCCGTCTCGGCAAGCCCCTCGGACAGGCGGGGGATGACCTTGTTCACCATGGTGGTGAGCGAGTCACCCATACCGTCCCAGAAACGCTCCTGCACTGGACGCTGAATTGCAGTCCAGGTTCCTTGCAGGGCGAGCGCCGCGTCGCGGGCCGCCGGAGGCAACGCCGCGAGCGCTTCCGCATCACCGTCGATGGCATCCTTGAAACCGTCGAACGCCGCCGTCGTGATGACCGCGGTGGCTGCGATAGCAGACAGGAACGCTGGCGCCGTAGCCAGCAAACCAACCGACCGGAAGATTCCTTCACCGATGGTGAGGGCCGCGGTGGTCGCGTAAGCGAGGGTGTCGACGACGCCACCAATGCCGGCACTAAGTGCGCCGGTCTTCAGGGTGAACGTGTCGAACTTGGTGAAAATGTTTTCGAGGAGTCGGCCGGTGGACTCCAGAACGTTGAGACCAGCCAGGGACTTGAGAAGCCCTTCAGCTACAAGCAAGCTCTTCTCGTTGACCCGCACAAAAAAGTTGACTGTGCGTGGCCGGGCTGTGAACCGCAACTGTGCGGCGGCCAAACCCAGACCCGTAGGCTGAGCTTCGACCTGTGCCTTGATTCCCTTGAGGCGGGACTCGTACGACTTCTTGAGCTGCTCAGCTTCCTGCTCAGCCTTCTCCAGATCAGCCTGGGAGAGATTCGCGAACAGGTCCGCGATGGAACGGTCAGGCTCACCGAACATCCGACTGTAGAAGTCTTGCTTCGCAGTGCGCTCAATCTGCGACCCAATGGACGACAAATGCTTGGACATGTCGGCGAGCTGCTGCTCGTGCATCCGACCGATGCGCAGGTTGTCCTGCGACTGCAGCACGTTCTTGACGACACCCTTCTGAGCGTCATCAACCCGCCGCCACTGGTTAGCGAGGCGCTGCGCCTGATCGTGAAGCTTGGTGCCCTCGATCTGGGAGATGCGGCCGAGGCGCTGTTGCGAGCCGGAGAGTCGGTCGATGACGCGCTGGGCGTCCTTGAACCCGTCCGTCTTCACCTCAAGCTTGAACTGCCGGTTCAGGGCGATCAGTGACTTTGCCTTCTCGGCCAGGTCATCGGCAGCCCTTGAAGCCTTCCGAAGCCCGTCCTCATTGAAGCCAGGGAACCGTAGACGCTGCTTACGCAGAGCATTCATCTGGTTGTTCAGCCCACCAAGGCTGCTCCGCAAGTCCTCGACGAAGCGAGCCGTTGCAGTTCCCCGCCCAAGGTCGAATCCGATGCTGATGTCCGTCTTCGCGCGGTCAGCCATCTGCTTGAGGGTAAGCAGTTCGCGACGTGCGCCAAGAAGGTCGGCTTCAACACCTACCTTCACCTTGGGGTCTAGGCCGTCCAGCTCTCTTTCGACTCCCCGCTTCGTGTCACTGCGAAAACCGCTGGTGTCGGGTCGAACCTTGACGCCTACAGCGCCAATGAGCTTGAGTTCAGCCATCAGCGCCGGCCTTGAATCGCTTGCCCAGCGGTCAGACCGGATGGTGCGCGCATGAATGCCGGTGGTTCGACGAAGACTTCCACGGGCACGTGGTGGGAACTAGCTTCGATCGCTTGAAGCAAGCTCAGCCGTGAATTGACGTCAAAATCCCACCCTGTCGGCGATAGGCGAGGAAACTCCTTGCCATCCGAGTAAATGGTGTCACCGTGGGTTCGATCGTGTTCAATGACCATTTCAGCCTCGAACAGGTCAGACTGTTCGGCCGACAACCTGATTCGATCGAATTCGGCGTTGCTCTCTTCGATGCGGGACGCAAGCTCCCGCAACAGGCCGTGGGTGACCTCTGCGATCTTCTCGGCCTCCAAGAGAACGTCTGAGTACTGCATGAGCTTCTTAGAAGTTCTGACCTGTTCTTCAAGCTCATGCCCGCGGGCGACCCTCAGCGATTGCTCAAGCACCGCGACTTTGTTCTTGTGAGCGGTAACGATCACTGCCGCGGCCTCTGCTGCAGGACGGGCGGCAGTGATTTCGCCCGCCGAGATCGAAGTATCCCCCTCCGTCATACGGGCTAGAAGTGAATTCATCGACGCTTTCGCCGTCGATTCGTCGCTTTCCGCTTGTTCCAAACGCGCCTTGGCTTCGGTGATTTCGGCTTCGATCTTGCTCGACTCGGTGATGTGTGCCTGCTTGGTCATTGTGACCTTCCTTGGTGATGTGTTGTCCGCGGCTGAGGCCGGCGGCATGAAAAAAGCACCAACAATCCGTTGGTGCTTGGTTGGTGCTGCGTGGGGTGCTAGCGTCGTCGGCTCCTATTGCGGTATTCCTGCCATGGCGTAACGCCGTGACGGTACTGCCGCCACGCCGTGGCGCCATCAATCTCGTTGATTGGCGGTGATGGAGCTTCCGAAGTTGACGGCGTCGCTCCAAGGGGCTGGGAGCTCTCCGCTGGCGCGCTGGCACCGAGGAGTGCCCTAACCTCAGCTTGGGCTTCCTCGAACCGTGTGAGCGCCTCAGCGAGTGCGTCCGCGTTCGGGGCGGTAGTGTTCGGTGGTTCGACAGTCATTGTTGATCATCCTGGTTGGTTGAAGGTGTGACGGCTGTAGCTGGTGGGCCGGACGAGCATAGAGCGACCTCGCAATAGTGACTGGACAATTCCATGAACGGAGCCCACCACAACGGTGTTGATTGGCTTATGGCGGACCGCTAACCTTGCTTCACGAAGCGTCCTGATGGCTTGCCTGATTTCCAGACCCCAGCGCGCAACACTGGCTGGTAACCCTGGTAACGAAGCTCGGCGGGATCGATGCAGATCCGCTCAGCACCCACATCCTTTCTGTGGCGGTCTGCCAGGTCATGGTTGCCGAAAGTCTGATGGCAAACGGTGCAATGGGAGTTCCTGGTGCCGTTGGGCCAACTTTTGCCGCACTGAAGATGAGTAACGGTCTTCTGGTAAGAGGTAGTCATGTGGAGCCTTTCTGGGCTGTGCCAGAGCAAGTTTTCGCTGGCGTGATTGCTCGAAGGGGTGTTTACTCGCAGGGAAGCGCTTAGGGGACGAAACGGGCATTGGCCCGGTGTTGAAGAGTGCTAAATGGCCAAGACGCGCCTGAGTTGCCTCGATTGACCGGCGAACCTCTTGTGGCGTTCGCGCCGCTTTGAATGCGCCATCACCTTGTGTCTCGGGACCACGGATGGCCGTGCGTCAACGTAAAACTTGAGGATCTGAACAACGACAGGTGGAGGCGCAACCTCGCACGCGTCCGACACAGCAACGATCCAGGCACACAGCTCCCCCAACTCCTGCTCACTCATACCCATCGCCAGGAAGTGGTCCCTTTCGAGCGCGCTGACTGCTCCTGCATCGGAAGATCGCATCGCTTCAAGCAACTTGGAGCCCTCCCATCTCGACGCCGTCAATCGTGATCCCCTCGAAGACGCTCTCGAACACGTGTTCAGGGAATGCGACTGAGTACACTCCGTCCGGGCCGCCATCACGGCCGTAATGCGGCCCGCTGAGAAAGTTGGCGAAGCGGAGTTCCTCAATGGCCCTCGCGCATTTGAAACGGCTAAGTTTTGTCCCGCGTTTCGCCGACTTCAGGGAAATCAATGGCGCCTTCAGGAAGTTGCTCGATCGCTGGTGTAAGTGGCAAGCCACCGCGAACGCATCGTCGCTCACATTCGCTCCCGCCACTTTCCCGCGCCAAAGATCCAAAACGCTGATCCGAACGGGTGGTCTATTGCTGTCCTCGGTCGATTTGAGGATCAAGTACATGGAATACCTTTCAAGTGTTGATGCGAGAAACCGCGGTTCATTTGACGTGCCGCCAGCGACGGCGTGCGAGAACCAGATGAATGATTGATTGGGCGACCCCATACTGTTCGGCTAAGGTGCGTTGGCTGATGTGGCCGGGAACGTACGCAGCCCTAATCTCCCTGACCAGGTCGTCGGTCAGCTTGTGGGCATGATGCTGCTCCCCTCGGAATGCGGGCATGCGAAAATCCTTCTTTGGTGAATCGGTGTGAGGCGCTGACTGGGATCGCACGCCAAAGGTGGTCAAAGGCTTTCAAAGGTGATCAGTTGCGGAGGCCGCATAAGGACGTACTGAGCCATCCGTATGCGGCGCGCAGGCATAGCAAACAAGCCCCAGTGTGGGACTATCGAACTGACTATTGCGGCTCTCTCACGTCGTTGACGGGTATTGCCAGCACAGCGAAAAGAAGAAAGCCCGTAGGAATTTCAACCGGCGCGGACACCACGAGGAGGACGGCGTGGCCTACACCAAGAATGCATCTGACGGGACGCGAGGCTGACGCCTCGCTGGCCTTGACCGGATGAAGAAGCCTTCACCGAACCAAAGAACCTGAAGTAGTTAACGTGTTGCTGTAGTTGACACCTTGGAGGGGCCTTCGGCCCCCAAAAGCTTTCTACCCGTAAACGCGTCAACTAGTTGAAGTAGTTACTGCGTCAACACAGTAGAAGCTCGCTAACGCTCGCTTTGAGTCAACAGGTTGCCGGCGTCAACGCGTTAACTGTTCTCACAAGAACTAAGGATGTGAGTTTCACGGGTCTGCTCACATCAGGGCTGAGTGGCCTTCGTCACTTCTACCAATAGGGTCGAGTAGTTACTGCGTCAACACAGTAGAAGCTCGCTGACGCTCGCTTTAGTGTTAACACGTTGCTGCGTCAACACTCTTGCTCCCCCTCCTTAAGGTTCCCCCTCAACTTGCTCTCATAAGAACTGAGGGTGCAAGAACTGGCACTTCCTTGCTCGTCCCAAATGTGGCCTTCGTTACTGCGCTGAAAGTGTCAACTCGTTAACTAGTTCTATACGAACTAAGGGTGTCCATTTTCTGGAAGTCGGACATGGCCCGGAAGTGGTCTTCCTCACGCGCAGTAGTAGCGGTCGATAGGGTGATGAGATGAATGAGTTGCTGCCTGCGCTGGTTGGGCTCGCTGGCGTTGTGGTAGGTGGCACCATCCAGGTCATATTCGCTGGCCGCCAAGCGCGCGATCAACATGCGCGCGAAATCCGCCGTGAGGTTGCTGAGTTTTCGGCAGCGGTCAGCAACTACCTGAATGCACTCGATAGTGCGACCGAGTATCAATCCCGTGAGCACTCAGATGGCCCATCAAAGGAGCGAGTCAAGGAAGCCCAGGCCGAGATTGCGGAGATGCGCAAAGAAGCCCTGATTCGGGGGAACGAAGCTCGCAACTGTTGGGGATTGGCGTGTCGCGGATCAAACTTCGAATGTGGTGCACGAGTTGCATGAGCTTGCTGCCAGCCTGCAGTTCATGTTCATCCGGCCTGAACCCGCCCTCGATCGGCGCGAAGTGTCTCGCTGGGAAGAAGGAAATCATCTACGCCTTTAACATCTTACTGGCGATGGTGGCTCCCAGACGACTAGACAGGTTCGTGCGTTTCCGCTCGGCAGCATCTGCTGACAGGCACCTCGATAACGCGGCAAAACGAAGGCGATGATGCCCAGTCGTACATCTCCTCGAAGGTCATCTCCTCCTGCCACCTTGATGGTCGCCGACCAACCTTACTCAGGTGACGAAAAAGTGACGAAGAGGTGTAGAAATATGGGTATATCGTGGTGATACATAGAGAATAGTGTTTGTCAATCACTGCCCGCTATTCATCCAAAGAAGGCCGCTACTCCCTTGCAAATACAGGGAAGTAGCGGCCATTAGTCGAGTGGAGCTTAGGGGAATCGAACCCCTGACCTTTTCATTGCGAACGAAACGCTCTACCAACTGAGCTAAAGCCCCGCAGAGTCAAAGATACCTCAGCCCCACCTCCGGGAACCAAATGTCGGAGCCCGGTTGTACGCTCGAACCATGCAATCCGCCGCCCCAGAAATCCGCGCGTGGCCGGCACTCTGGTCCCTCGTCATCGGGTTCTTCATGATCCTGGTTGACTCCACCATAGTGTCCGTCGCTACCCCGGCCATCATGGAGGGACTCAACGCGGATATCGACAACGCGATCTGGGTCACCAGCGCCTACCTGCTGGCCTACGCGGTACCACTACTCATCACAGGACGCCTCGGGGACCGCTTCGGCCCGCGACGCATCTACCTCGCCGGCCTGACCGTCTTCACCCTCTCAAGTGCGCTCTGCGGGTTCGCCGGAACCATCGAACTGCTGATCCTCGCCCGCGTCCTCCAGGGCCTTGGCGCCGCCCTGATGACACCGCAGACCATGTCCGTCATTACCCGCATCTTCCCGCCGGATCGCCGCGGTTCGGCCATGGGGCTTTGGGGCTCCGTGGCGGGCATCGCCACCCTCGTCGGACCGGTCCTCGGCGGCCTGCTCGTGGACTCCCTCGGCTGGGAGTGGATCTTCTTCGTGAACGTGCCTGTCGGCGTCGTCGGCTTCTTCCTTGCCTACCGCCTGGTGCCGAAGCTGAGCACCACCAGCCACAGCTTCGATCTCCTCGGCGTGGTTCTCAGCGCAGCCGGCATGTTCTGCCTGGTCTTCGGTCTCCAGGAGGCCGAGAGTTACAACTGGGGCACCATCGCCGGACCCATCTCCGTATGGTCGCTGATCATCACCGGGGCGGTGCTGTTCACCGCATTCATCGTGTGGCAGCGCTACAACCGCAAGGAACCACTGGTTCCGCTCAGGCTGTTCAGGGACCGGAACTTCTCGCTCGCCAATACCGCGATCTCCGCCATGGGGTTCACGATCACCACCATCAGCCTGCCGCTCATGCTGTACGCGCAGAACGTCCGCGGCCTCTCCCCCACGGAAGCGGCGCTCCTGCTGACGCCGATGGCCGTGATTTCGGGCGCACTGGCACCGTTCGTAGGCAAGCTCGTACAGCGGGGAAACCCGAAGTACATGGCCATCTTCGGGTTCGCCGGCATGGCAACAGCACTCTTCTGGCTGGGGCTCATTCTCGCCCCGGACACTCCTATCTGGCTCCTCCTCCTGCCGATCGCGCTCGTCGGCCTGTCCAGCGCCGGCATCTGGGCGCCCGTCTCGCTCACCGCCACACGCAACCTCGCGCCGTCGCTCGCCGGCGCCGGATCCGGGGTGTACAACACCACCCGCCAGGTCGGCGCCGTCATCGGCAGCGCCGGTATTGCCGCCATGATGCAGGCACGGCTGGCCGCCAACGCCGCCACTGAGAACGCCGACAATGCCGCAGGCTACTCCGCGGCAATGGGGCAGGCACTTCTGTTGCCCGCCGCCATAGTGCTAATCGGCCTCCTCGCCGCACTGTTCTTCGCCCGCCCCGAACAACACCAGGAATGGGCTGCGGACAGGGAACCCGCCGGCTCAGTATCCGGACAAGGGTAGTTGCCTGCTACAACCACCGGTACGCTCAAACCATGGCTGACAAATTCGCAACCGAAGACACCACCACCGAGAAGACAGAGCCCGACGCCGTCAAGGAAGTCAGCGACGACTTCGTCGCCCGGCAGCACACGGCACCATCCGGCCTCGCCTACACCACCACCACGGGGCGGCTGGTGCTGCGTCGCGAGGAGATCAAGGACGGCAAGTCCGAAGGATTCAAGCCCAAGGCGGAGATCTTCGTAGTCGCCTATACCAAGGACGACGCCGAACAGAACCGCCCGGTAACGTTCGCCTTCAACGGCGGGCCGGGCTCATCCTCGGTATGGCTGCACCTCGGCCTCCTCGGTCCGCGCCTGGTCAACTCCGGCGACGTCGGCTCCATGACGCCCCCGCCCTTCGGTCTGGTCGACAACCCCGAATCCCTCCTCGAACACAGCGACCTCGTGCTGATCGACCCGGTCAGCACCGGCTTCTCCCGCGTCATCGAAGGCGAAAAACCCGACGAATTCCACGCCTTCATCGAGGACCGCGACCTCGTGGCCGAAGTGATCCGCCTCTGGACCACACGCAACAACCGCTGGCTCTCCCCTAAGTACCTGGTCGGCGAATCCTACGGAACCCTTCGTGCCGTGGCGGTTGCCGGCCGACTCTTCGACGCCTACGGCATGGCCGTCAACGGGCTGGGCCTCATCTCCACGGTCCTCAACATGTCCACGCTCCGTTTCTTCCCCGGCAGCGACACACCCTACGCACTCCATGTACCCACCTACGCAGCCATCGCCCACTACCACGGGCGCCACCCGGGGAGGGAACTGACCGACGTCGTACGCGAAGCCGAGGAGTTCGCGGCCCGGGACTTCGGGTATGCGCTCAGCCAGGGAGCGCGACTCACCGAAACAGAGTACGACGACGTCGTCGCACGCCTGAGCGCCCTCACCACCCTCGATGAGGCATTCATCCGGCGTACCAACCTGCGCTGGGCCTACCACGAATTCGCGGCGGAACTACTTCGCGCGGACGGCCTGGTGGTCGGCCGGATCGACGGCCGGTTCACGGCACCGCCAGCGAACCTGCAGTCGTCGTCGTCAAATGATGACCCGAGTATGCGCGCCATCACCGGCCCCTTCGCCGCAGCGATCAACCACTACCTTCGGGCGGAGCTCGGTTACGAGAATGATCTCCCCTACGAGATCCTGACCGCCCGGGTTCACCCATGGAGCTACCGCACGTTCGAGGGAGCACCGGTTGACGTAAGCGAGGTGCTGGAGCGGCTCATGGTCCACAACCCGGCCCTCCGCGTCCACGTTGACTACGGTTACCAGGACGGAGCCACCCCTCACTTCGCCGCAGAGTACGTCTTCGCGCACATGAAACTCGACGAGCAAGCGCGTGCACGGATCTCGCACCACTACCACGAAGCCGGTCACATGATGTACCTGAAACCCGAGTGCCGGCTCGCCCAACTCGAGGCCCTGAAGGAATTCGTCACCGCCTGAGTCGCCAGGATGATAATCAGCGTGCTTACTATAGAGGTGGAATACCTCAATGAAAGGCGGACATCATGCTGAAGAAAATCCTTTGGGCACTGGCATCGGTAATCGCGTCGAAGGTT
The DNA here is from genome assembly GCF_054511355.1 of Arthrobacter tecti. Taxonomy (NCBI): domain Bacteria; kingdom Bacillati; phylum Actinomycetota; class Actinomycetes; order Micrococcales; family Micrococcaceae; genus Arthrobacter; species Arthrobacter tecti. The sequence goes on along the minus strand of NZ_JBTNCT010000010.1, from coordinate 107,030 downwards.
CTCGGCAAGCGTCGGAACGGCCAGACCAACACCAAGTACTCACGCGGCAAGTCGTACGGCAAGAAGCGGCGTTAGCGGCTTCCCTGTAGCGGGTCAGCGCGTGGCGAAATGCGTCCACACCGCAAGAATCCACGCGCTGCCCGCTATGCACGCGAGCACCAGTTCCACCAGGATGCCCACACCCATGGCCTTCAGGGCCTCGCCACTTGATGTGACCGCCGCGCGAAAGTCCCGCAGCCGCGCCGACTCACTCAGGACCAGGCCGACCACGAAGCCCACTACCAGCCCCACCACGGGAATGACGAACATCCCAATCACGCCAAGAATCAGACCCACAGTGATGGACCGTCCCGGAATCCTGCGCTGACGCAACTTCCTCCCGGTCAGGATGGTCCCGGCGAGCAACCCCACCAGTGCGCTTACTCCCCCGACGCCGAGCGCCACCCATCCGGCAGCGCTTTGCACCGTCAACGCCCAACCCAACAGCGCCGCGATTATCAGGATGCTCCCGGGCAGGATCGGAATCACCACTCCCGCAACTCCAACACCGATCGCAAGCCCACTCAGCACGGTGACGACAATCTCCCAATCCATGCTCCCAGTCTGCCACCGCGAGTTGAACGCCCTTGTGACCTGCACAGGTGAATACTAAGGTTACTTATGAATTCGCCTTCGGGCCTGACATCAGGGAGGCATCAATGAGCACGCCAGCAACAGGGAACAACGATCGGGATAATCACCCGAAACACGTCGATGAATCGGCCGCGCCGGACGCCGGGACCCCGCGTGACGCGAACCGGCCGGACGCCGGAACCCCGCGTGACGCGAACCGGCCGGACGCCGGAACCCCGCGTGACGCGAACCGGCCGGACGCCGGAACCCCGCGTGACGCGAACCGGCCGGACGCCGGAAGCCCGCGTGACGCGAACCGGCCGGACGCCCGCGACTCGAACGATCGCGACCACAATCCGGACCGTACGGAAACCCGCGCGATGAATGTCAACAGGAACGACGACGACGCCACCCGCCAGCACACCGCAGCGGTACCGGTTTCACACTCCAAGGATGCCGATGGCCACCACGCGAGGGACCGGCGCCTGGATCCTGACCGGGACGACCGGGACCGCGACCGCGACATCACGCCAGTACCTGCGGGCGCGCAACGGGACGCACTCCACCAGCGTGAGAAGGAAACGTTCGGCGGCATGAAGTTCGGCGCTGCGTTCTTCGGGTGGCTGACTGCGACAGGCATGGCTGTCATCCTCACGGCGCTGGTCGCTGCAGCGGGTGCGGCGTTCGGCCTTTCGACTAACACCAATATCAACGAAGCAACCGACCAGGCAGCACAGGACCCACAAACCGTGGGAATCACCAGCGCAATCATCCTGCTCGTGATCCTGCTGCTCGCCTATTACGCGGGCGGTTATGTGGCCGGGCGGATGGCCCGCTTCAACGGCGCGAAGCAGGGCATCGCCGTCTGGCTGTGGGCAATCATCATGGCAATCGTCGTGGCGGTCCTTGGCATCATCTTCGGCGCGCAGTTCGACGTCCTTGCCAACCTGAACAGCTTCCCCCGGCTGCCCGTCAACGAAGGCACGCTGACCACGGCAGGGGTCATCGCCGTCGTCGTCGCTTTGCTTGCGGCGCTGGCAGGCGCTGTCCTCGGCGGCCTGGCCGGTATGCGGTACCACCGCAAGATCGACCGCGCCGATTACGAGGCAGTCGACAACACCCGCTAGCCAAAACGGGAAGTTTCGTGCGGGTCTGGTGGGCTTCAACGGCGGGAAGTCGCCAGATCTGCACGAAAAATCCTAAGTGACCAGGGCCTGGGTTGAGTTGACCTTCAGCATCGCGTTAGCCCACCGCATCTGTCGCAGCGTCTGCGGGTGACACTGCTTGGTCACCTCGAGCAGGTCGGTGTGCTTGATCCCCTGCGCCGCCTGCGCCAGCATCTCCCAGTCCGCCGAAACCCCTGAAGCTTTCATATAAATCTCGCGTAGATCCCGGAGCATCAGCAGAGCCGGAGTGCCGCGCCGCCCAATGAGGTCACTGCCCTTCTCGCGGAGCTTCTCGGCAAGATTCAGCTCGTGTTTGGGTTCAGGATCGAGGTCCTGTCCGTACTGCTTCCCGATCTCAGCGATCTCCCGGACATGATCCTGCGACCACTTCGCGAGGTCCCGTCCCAGGTGGTAGATCTCGTGATCCACCTTGTTCCGTTCGGAGACCTGGAGCAGCTCGATCCCGAGGTCATTCTCCGATCGGTGCAGTTCGTGAAGTACCAGGCCCAGCTTCATCGTTTTCCTCCTGCTTCCCCGCCGTTCAGGCTTTCCTGTACCTCGGCATTGCGCGAGCCCTTGGTTTCCCTGCCGATCGGGCGAATAGGGGCGGACGCCGTCGTCGTTGGTGCCGCTGATGGCCCCTTGCCGGACTTGAGCCGCTTGATGCTGGCCGCGGCCGTCTTGAAGATGGGCTGTTTCGACGCCGGGTCCCAGTCCGTGATGGTCAGCTCGTTTGCTGCCCTCCCGGCCTTTCCCGGTTTGTGCCCTCCCTTGGTGTCCCAGTACCCGTAGTGGAACGGCATGAAAAGTACACCGTTTCGGATGCCACTGATACGCACGTGTGCCTCGACGGCGCCGCGGGGCGTGGCCACCCTTGCGAGGTCGCCCTCCTTGATGCCGTACGCCTCCGCGTCCGCCTCGGACATCTCCACCCAGACTTCCGGTGCGGCGTCCTGGAGCTGCGGCGCCCTGCCGGTCTTGGTACGGGTATGGAAGTGGTACAGCGTGCGGCCGGTGATGAGCTGCAGCGGGAAGTCCTGGCTCGGGATCTCGTGCGGCGGCAGGTAACCGGCTGCCTTGATCACCGCCTTGCCGGATGGGTTCATGGCCTTGTACTCGTCCGGTTCCAGCGGAGCGCCCGTCACCAGGTCCCGCCCGTAGCTTTCGCAGTACTCCGGTGAGCTCCAGAACCGGCCATCGACGTAGATGCGCTCGGTTCCCTCGGGGTTCTCCTCGTTGCAGGGCCACTGGATTCCGGAGCCGCCGCGGAGCATTTCGTAAGTCATGCCTGAGTAATCGCACGGGCGGCCCTTCGAGCATTCCTTCCACGCCTCGAACGCCGATTCGGGGTCATTCCACTTGATCAGCGGCTGGCCGTCCTTGTCCCGAAGGTCCAGGCGGCGGGCGTAGTCCAGGAAGATATCGAGGTCCGGCTTCGCGTCGCCGGGCGGATCCACCGCCTTCTCCGACAGGTGGACGGTGCGGTCCACGTTGGTGAACGTGCCGGTCTTTTCGCCCCAGGTTGCGGCGGGAAGTACGACGTCGGCCAGTTGCGCGGTCTCGGACAGGAAGATGTCCTGGACCACCAGGAACAACCGGTCCTGCTCGAGGATTGACCGGACGCGCTGCAACTCCGGTAATGATACGGCCGGGTTGGTACCGCTGACCCACAACATTCGGATGGAGCCGTCCTCCACATATCGCATCATCTGCATCAGGTGGGTGGGCGGCGAATAGTGCGGGATCTCCATCGGATCCACGTTCCACACCCGCGCGAGGTCCTCGACATGGGCGTCATTGGACCAGTTCCGGAAGCCCGGGAAGTCGCCGTCGCCGCCGCATTCGCGCGTGTTCTGCGCGGTCGGTTGGCCGTTCATCTGCAGGATCCCGCAGCCGGGTTTGCCCAGCATGCCGCGGATGATGTTGACGTTGTTCACCTGAACGGCAGCTGCTGTTGCCTGGTTCGACTGGTAGAAGCCCTGCAGCACGGTAGAGAGCAGCCGCTCCGCGTTGCCGATAATCCGGGCCGCCTCCCGGAGCTGTTCAGCCGGCACGTCGCAGATAGTCTCGACCACCTCCGGCGGATACTCCTTGACCCGCTTCTGAAGTTCGCTGTAGCCGACAGTGTGCGCTTCGATGTACTCCGGATCAACCCAGCCGTTCTCGATGATCTCGTGCAGCAGCCCGTTCATCAGCGCAACGTTGGTTCCCGGCCGCGGCGCCAGGTGAACCGTCGCCGCCTTCGCCACCGGGGTCAGCCGGGGGTCAACGCAGATGATCTGCGGAGGATTGGGGCCGGCGAGGCGGTCCAGGACGCGTGTCCAGAGCACAGTCTGCGTTTCTGCCATGTTGTGCCCATAGAGGGCGATGACGTCTGCGTGGTCGATATCCGTGTAGGAACCGGGCTGCCCGTCACTGGCGAAGGACTCCTTGAGGGCTGCCGCGGCGGTCGCCGTGCACAGCCGGGTGTTGCCATCCACGTGGTTGGTGCCGAGGCCGCCGTGCGCCAAGACGCCGAGGGTGTAGTACTCCTCCGCGAACAGCTGCCCGGTCGTGTAGAACCCGATGGCGCTCGAACCCTGCTCATCGAGGAGGTCCTTCGTGCGTCCGACGATGCGCTCCATCGCGGTATCCCAGTCCGTTTCCACGAGCTTCCCGCGTTTACGGATGAGCGGTTTCGTCAGCCGATCAGGGGACGAGTTCGCCTGCCAGCCATAGAGGTCCTTCGGCCCCAACCGGCCATGGTTCACGCGGTCTTCGGCCCTTCCGCGCACGCCCGCGATGCGGTCGCCCTTCACCGCGATGTCCAGCGCGTCACCGTTCGAATGCAAAATGGATGCGGTCTGCACCCACCGGTCCACGTCCGCCGGTTTGAGGCCCTCCTCCAGGTGCATATCCACCCGTACGGGCCAGCTTTCCCCTGACCCGTACGGGGTGCGTGTCCCCCACGGCTCGGCTATCCGGTCCTTGCTGCTCATGCAATCGCCTCCAGTTCGTCAGTAACTCAGTGACTCAGTGGTGTTCGCTGGCTGGAACCAGCGCCGTCGGTTGGTGGATCCTTTTCGACCGTATCGGAGCGCTCTGGGCGGAACAAGGGACCTCCGTGCCGCCAGAGAGCCGGGATCCCGCATGTTTCCGCCTGAGCACCCGCAGCGAATGCCCCGCCGTCGCGAGCTTCGATCCGGCGTACGGAACCCCGCCGGTCAATCGCAGTCCCAGCGCCAGCCACACAGTGACCGCACGCTCGAGCACCCACCCCGGTGCCCACAGCGCGGAGGTCGCCGGATAGACTGCCCGGCCGCCCCGTCGTCGTCGTCCGTGTTCCGCCAGCGCCACTGCAGCGAGCGCCGCATACGCAAGCAGGGCACGACGACGGCGGGCAGCCAGCGCGAGCAGCGGAAGGAAGCTCAGCTCGAGCAGGAGTCGGGGCGGTTGCGCGAGATCGTCGTAGGCGTGGCGGACGCGTTGGCGCAGGAAGTGGCGCGGGGAACAGGGGAGCCGGCCGACGAATACGTCGTCCGCCCGAACCTCGACCCCGCCCACCGCGCGCACGGTTCGCAGCAGCTCAAGGTTCTCGAAGAGAACGTCGCCGTCATAACCGCCGGTGGCCATCAGTGTGGACCGCCGCACGGCCAGTGTGCCGGGATAGTCGGAGCCGAGCGCCCGGTTCAGCAGCGAGCGCGCCGTGTCCCAGCGGGCATGCCACGGCAAGGCGAGGAAGTAGTTCTGCGGGCGTACGACGTCGGCGCTGTCCAGGAGGGCGACCACCTTGCGGAGGGTGGCGGCGTCGTAGCGGACGTCGTCGTCGGCTATCACCACGCGCTCGCGCGAAGTGTGCTCGAGTCCCGTCAGCACGCCGGCAACCTTCCCGTTGCGGCAGGAGAACACGGGCCGCAGATGATGCACCCCCGGCGGGAAGGCGGCCGCGTGACGGGTAAAGAGTTCCCCGAGCGACCCGTCCACCACCACGACCTCCGCCTCGAGAACCATCACCCCCAGGTAGGCGGCGAGGTTGTCCAGACCCGAGTCCTCCGTCCAGCGGAGGGGGAGGAGGTAGGCCGCCGGTTCGGTCATGCCGCGGCGGTTTGCCGTGTCCGCAAGGAAGACCCGCCCTTTTCCCAGGCGTCCAGGAGCTGCGTTCCCAGCATGCCGTCCACCGCGAGGGCGGCAGCGGCTCCGAAGTAGACGTCCTCGAGCAGTTCCGGTTCGGCCTCCACGAGTCCGCCGGCGAGGTCACGTCCGGCGATCTGCTCGTGCACTGCGTCAGCCTCGACGTGCTCGTCGAAGTACCAGGTGACGTCCTCATCGAAGCCCAGGCGACGGAAGCCGTTGCCATAGAGGCGGTTGGGTTGCGAGGACGTCATTTCGTACGCGGCGAGGTGGCCCACGATCGCACCGCGGAGCCGCCGGTTCAGGCCGAACAGCGACATCATGTTGTTGTTCGCGAGGGTGAGGGCGGGGACGGCGTCCAGGTAGTAGCCGTAGCGGTCCTCAAGCCCGACGCCGCGCATGGTCTGCGCGAACAGGGCGGAGTGCATGCGGTCCGGGCGGCCGCCGCCGTACTCGTCCGCCTGGATCTCGACCATCGCGGCTTTGGCGCGCCCGCGCAGGCGCGGGATGGCCCAGGTATGCGGGTCGCCTTCCTTGAGCTGGTAGATGGACTTGTGGATGAGCCACTCGTGAGCCTGCTCAAGCGTGGCCTTCTTGGCAAGGAATCGCGAGACACTCGGCCCGTTATCCGCCGCGGTGAGTTCGAAGAGGACCGAGGCAACGCCGTCGCTGTCCCGCGGCTCCAACGGTGGCAGTTCGACGGCGGCGCGGAGGGCGGCCTCGAAGTCGCGTTCAATGTCACGCCTAACGCCAATGAGCGCCGGCTCCCACTCCCATTCGGGATCAGCGCCGTCGATGCCGCTGTAGTGCAGTTCATACAGGCAGAAGAGGGTCAGCTGCAGATCCTCATCGGACAGGATGTTGGGTGTGGATTCGAGGGCCTGATGGACTGCGGCACGCAACGTGGCGACGTCGTCGTCGTTCGGCGCTTTCGGCAGGATACTAAGGAGCGCCTCGCTGGCAGCGCCTCGCGCTTGGGGACTCTTCATGGCTGTACCTTCCTACCCGGGACAACGTCGTCGTCCTCGTTCTGCTTCGATACTAAGCCTACTGTGTATCGGGTCGCCTGTGGTCGGAACGTTCTCCGGACGATTCGATGCAGGTTTGGGTTGAGAATCGGCCGGAACATCGGCGTGGCGCATCCGACACGCTGCGCAAAGGCCCCAATCCTGCACAGAATCGCCGGGACCACTGACTTCGACCGCACAAACCCGTCGGCGCCACCCCTACGGCAGCAATCAGCCCGCCGCACCTGGGGCACGGCGGGCTGTCTGTGACGAAGCGCTTACTCCTTCTTCAGTTTGTCCTGCACACTCCCTGCCATCTTCTCCATCTTGTTTGGAAGCTCCGTTGTTCCGTAGAACCGGGAGTCCGGGTGCGTAGGCGGCGGCATCGGGGCGCTCGTGGTGGGGCCCTCATGGTAGCTGAACTCGCCGAGCCCATCCGGGGTTGGCCCGGAGGCCCAGGAACCTTCGGATGCAGCCTTGCCGTCGGAGAAGTTCTGGTACTGGTAGGCCACGCTCCGTTCCTCCTTCTTGAGCGGGAAGTTACTCGGCACCGGCAGGTTCTCCGAGCCTTCCTCCTGCAGCTCGCGCGCCGCGGCCAGCCACTGGTTCTGGTGCATGGTGTCCCGTGCGAGCAGGAAGGAGAGCATGTCCCGAATCCCGTGGTCGTCGGTCATGTGGTAGAGCCGTGCCACCTGGAGGCGGCCCTGCATTTCCGCATTTGCGTTGGCTGTGAAGTCGGCCAGCAGGTTGCCGCTCGCGGTGATGTAGCTGCCGGACCACGGGTTGCCCATGCTGTCCACCGGCCGCGCCCCGGCGCCGGCCACGATGGCCTGCTGCATGTCGGTACCACCGACGACGGCGGCAATCGCCGGGTCGGACTGGACGGCGTCGTCGGTAATCCCGACAGGGGCCTTCTCAAGCAGCTGCGCGATCATGGTCGCGAGCATCTCGACGTGGCCGAACTCTTCGGAACCGATTCCGAAGAGGAGGTCCCGGTACTTGCCGGGAATGTGGGTGTTCCATGCCTGGAAGCTGTACTGCATGGCAACAGTGATTTCACCGTACTGGCCGCCGAGGACTTCCTGTAGCTTCCTGGCGTAGACGGCATCCGGCTTATCCGGAGTGGACTTGAACTGCAATTCCTGTTTGTGAAAGAACACGGATAAACCTCCGCAATCATGGTTCCAGCCCTGGATAAGCCAACTCATCTGTACGGGCTGGGGAGCATGGAACCGTTGTCTTTCGACGCTAACTTCGCTACCCCTCAAATGGGAAGTAATAAGCCAGCTTATTTTTTTCCGGGTGGGTTCCAAGTTATTTCGAAGGTCTCTCAGCGATTGTGGAAGCAGCAGGAAGGACGGCCCGAGACCACCGTTCCAACCCGCTGGCGCTGGCATTGCCGGAGCCCCCCGAGCGGGACCGTCCGTTTCCCCGACTGAGGCGGTCCCGCCCGGGAATTACTCCCGGGCGAATACCCCCTACCACGCGCTGCGCCTGGCACGCGTCGAGCGGGCGCTGAGCAACGCATTTTCCGCGCTAGGGGCGTCGCCGGCGCCCGCTCGATTACGTAGAAGAGTCAAGGCGTGGGACTGCCCCCGTTGACGTTGAGCGTCTCCCCCACCACGTAGCTCGATTCCGATGACGCGAGGAACACGTACGCCGGCGCCAGCTCGGTTGGCTGGCCGGCGCGGCCAAGCGGCGTGTCCTTGCCGAACTCAGGCAGCGCATCCTTCGGCTGTCCGTCAGAGACCTGCAGCGGCGTCCAGAACGGACCCGGAGCAACAGCGTTCACCCGGATTCCGCGCGGTGCCAACTGCTGCGCAAGGCCCTTGGTGAAGTTGTTGATCGCGGCCTTGGTGCTTGCGTAGTCGAGCAGGGTCGGCGAGGGCTGGTACGCCTGGATCGATGTCGTGTTGATGATGCTCGAACCCGTCGGGAGATGTCCAAGCGCCTCACGGGTGATCCGGAAGAACGAGTAGATGTTCGTCTTGAACGTGTGGTCCAGTTGCTCGTCATCAAGGTCCTCGAGCTTCTCCACGGCAATCTGCTTGCCAGCGTTGTTCACGAGGATGTCGAGCCCGCCAAGCCCGTCCACTGCCTGCTTCACGAGGTCCTTGCAGAACTGGGCGTCCTTGATGTCGCCGGGCACCTTAACCGCCTTGCGGCCGCAATCCTCGATCAGCTGGACAATCTCGTCGGCGTCAGCCTCTTCCTCGGGAAGGTAGGAAAGTGCGACGTCGGCTCCCTCGCGTGCGAAGCCGATCGCCACGGCAGCACCAATGCCGGAATCGGCGCCGGTGATGAGGGCCTTGCGGCCCTCAAGCCGACCGGTGCCGCGGTAGGACTGCTCACCGCGGTCGCTTTGCGGGGTCAGATCACGGTCAAGGCCCGGTTCGGGCTGGTCCTGCTTCGGTGGGGAGATCTCCGGGAATCGCGTCACCGGATTCTGGAAGGTGTACTGATCGCTCATGCGTTCCTCCTGCTGCTTGTTGTTCACCCTTGAGGGCAATCTGCTGTACAGCTAGGCTCTGTGCTATTCCTAAGCCTGCTTATCACACTAGAGCGGACGGGCCGAGGCCTCAAGGGCCTTGAGCCGGCACCGAATGGAAAGGCTCGCCCATGACCACGACCATTGGTTTCCACGCATCGCACGAACAGATACCGCCGGGCCAACTACTTGCCGACGTGCAGCTGGCTGAGCAGGCCGGGTTCGACGCCGCGATGTGCTCGGACCACTTCGAACCCTGGTCCGCAACGCAGGGCTATTCCGGGTTCGCCTGGTCCTGGCTGGGAGCCGCGCTGGCCACCACAAACCTTCGCTTCGGCGTCGTAACCGCCCCCGGCCAGCGTTACCACCCGGCGATCATCGCCCAGGCGAGCGGCACCCTGGCGAGTATGTTCCCTGGAAGGTTCTGGGCTGCGCTAGGCAGTGGAGAGAACTTGAATGAGCACATCACCGGCGATGCGTGGCCGGAGAAGGCGGAGCGGCAGCAGCGCATCGAGGAATGTGCGGACATCATCCGGAGAATGCACGACGGCGAGGAAGTCACCCACGATGGGCTGGTCACCGTGCATCAGGCACGGCTATGGGACGCGCCGGAGGTCAAGCCGCCGCTCATCGCTCCCGCGGTGAGCGTGGAGACGGCGGCGCGCAGCGCCCGCTGGGCAGATGGACTCGTGACCGTCAACCAGCCGCACGAGAAACTCACCGAGATGATCCACGCCTACCGCGAGAACGGCGGGAAAGGAAAGCTCATCCTTCAGGTCCACCTTTCGTGGGCGCCAAGCGAGGATGAGGCGCTGGATCTGGCGCGGACCCAGTGGGCCTCGAACTGCGTGACACCGCCGACCACCTGGGACCTGACCCGGCCCTCGGACTTCGAGAACGCTACGAAAAGCCTCGACGAGGAGAAACTGCGGGCAACTGTCCAGATATCTTCGGACCTGTCGCAGCACGCACAGCAACTGCGGGAGTACGTCGACCTCGGCTTCGACGAGTTGTACCTCCACTTCGTCGGCACAGAGCAGAAACCGTTCATCGAAGCGTTCGCCGAGCACGTTCTGCCTGAGGTCCGCTGATGCGCATCACCGACACAGCTGACCTCTGGTGGAAGAACGCGGTCATCTACTGCCTGGACATTGAGACCTTCTGCGATTCCGACGGCGACGGCGTGGGCGACTTCTCCGGCGCCGCCCAGCGCATGGACTACCTGGCCGAGCTCGGTGTGACCTGCGTCTGGCTCATGCCGTTCTATCCTTCACCGCAGAAGGACGACGGGTATGACGTCATGGACTTCTACGGTGTCGACGGCCGGCTCGGCACCCTTGGGGACCTGGTGGAGTTCATCCGCATCGCGAAGGACCGGGGCATGCGGGTGATTGCGGACATCGTGGTGAACCACACCTCGGACCAGCACCCCTGGTTCCAGCAGGCGCGCTCCTCCAAGGACAATCCGTACCGCGACTTCTACGTCTGGCGCTCGGAGGAACCGCCCGATACGTCCAAGGAGGTTGTCTTCCCCGACAAGGAGAACTCGATCTGGAACAAGGACGAGAAAACCGGGGAGTGGTACCTGCACCGCTTCTACTCGCATCAGCCGGACCTCAACGTCTCCAATCCAGCGGTTCGCGACGAGATCGCGAAGATGATGGGCTTCTGGATGGAGCTCGGACTTTCAGGTTTCCGGGTGGACGCCGTGCCCTTCTTCCTGGAGACCATGGGGACGCCCGAGGATGAAAGCGGAGATCCACACGACTACCTCCAGTCGCTGCGCCGCTTCCTTTCGAGGCGGTCCGGCGACGCCGTCCTTCTCGGCGAAGTGAACCTGCCATATGAGAAGCAGCTGGAGTTCTTCGGGGACGCTGCGGATGAACTGAACATGCAGTTCGACTTCATCGCCATGCAGCAGCTGTACCTCTCGCTCGCCCGCGGGGATGCACGGCCGCTCGCCTCCACCCTGGAGGCGCGGCCACCGATCGACCCGGACAACCAGTGGGCGACGTTCGTCCGCAACCATGACGAGCTGACCCTGGACAAGCTCAGCGATTCCGAGCGGGAGGAGGTGTTCGCGGCATTCGGGCCGGAAGAGCGGATGCAGGTCTTCGGCCGTGGCCTCAAGCGCCGTGTCCCGCCGATGATGGGCGGGGATCTGCAGCGCATCAAGATGGTCTACTCGCTGCTGTTCTCGCTCCCCGGGACGCCCGTGCTGTTCTACGGCGAGGAAATCGGGATGGGCGAGAATCTCGACATCGAAGGCCGGCTCGCGGTGCGCACGCCGATGCAGTGGACCGACGAAGACTCCGCCGGTTTCTCCTCTGCGCCGCCGGACAAACTGGTCGCCCCACTGGTCAGCGGGGAGTGCGGGCCCGCCAAAGTGAACGTTGCGGCGGCACGGCGGGATCCGGCGTCGCTCCTTGGTTTTATGGGAACGCTGATCCGCCGCTATCGCGAGTGCCCGGAGCTCGGCTGGGGCGAGTTCCAGCTCATCGACCAGCCGAATCCTGCCGTGCTGGCTCACCGATCCGTCTGGGAGGGCAACTCGGTGTTCCTGCTGCACAACTTCGCCGCGGAACCTGCGACCGTGACCCTTAATTTGGACGACGACGACGTCCCCGCCGAGGGCGGTCTACTCACCGATTTGCTGCAGGACAGCAGGCGCTCGATCTCACCCGGTGAGGATCTTGAGCTGGAGCTCGAACCCTACGGATTCCGTTGGCTCCGGGTACAGAAGCCCGGCACGGGACGGCTCTGGTGACTAGAAGATGGTGGCGAAGAAGCCGGCGCCGATACTGACTACGAGGGCGACGACGAGAAGCCAGACAATGGGCGTGCGGTACCTGTTGATGAAACGCATCATGATGAACCCAGTCTACGGGCGGGTTCCCGGTGAGGAGGAACGCTGATGAGTGAGAGCAACCTGGACGAGGTTTGGCCGGAGTGGAAGGAAGCGGTCAATATGACCGCTTCCCAGCTCGAGAATTGGTTGGATACGGATGAATCCAGGGAGGTGGGCCAGAAGGACGACGGCGGGGAATCCGTTGGTCACGCCTCCGGCCGGCGGATCATCGAGCTGCTGCACAAGAAGAAGGCGGATCTCACCGACTCGGACGTCGACCACATGCGGAAGGTGGTCGGGTATGTGCATCGGCACCTGGCGCAGAAGCCGTCCTCCGACATCGAGCACTCGAAGTGGCGTTACTCGCTGATGAACTGGGGGCATGACCCGCTCGAGTAGCGGGAGCCTGCCTTCGTCCTCCATGCACCTATCCAACGGTTCCGTTGCCTTCACGCGTGATCCGTAGGGTCGATCCAGCCCCATCTGCGGTAAGGCAACGGATCCGATGCCTCCCAGCGGGACGACGCCGTCGTCGTCGTACTAGTCCTGCCTGGCGAGGGAGTCCCGCTCAGCAGCCAGGCGCTTCAGCCCCTCAGCCGGGCGGATGGGTGTGGGCCAGCGGGGCTCGAGGTGGTCGCCGAGGGTTACGTTGCGGAGGCGCCGGCCGAACATCGGGATGACCCATTCGCGGAGCCAGACCGATTCCTGGTGCAGCCACTCGCGTGCGGTGACCGGAATCCGGGGATGCAGCGGCTTGGCGGTGAGGCTGTGGTCGACGCCGAGTACCCGCAGAACGTGGGCGGCCATGTTCTTGTGCCCGGCGGGTGACATGTGGAGGCGGTCGGCATCCCAGAACCGAGGGTCGTGGTATTCGTCGAAGCACCAATAGTCCACGAGAAGCGCACCGTAGTCCTCGGCGATGCGGCGGACGTGCTCGTTATAGGTCCAGTTCCGGCGGCGCATCGGCTCGAGCATAGGGTGCAGGCGAACATCGAACCCGGTGAACAGCAGCGGCCTCGCCCCGGCAGCCGCGATACGCGAAACCATCTCCTCATAGCGCTCCATGAGCGGAGTCAGGCTGGCACGCAGTTCGAGGATGTCGTTGCCGCCGGCATAGACGCTCACGACGGTCGGGTGCAGATCAAGCCCCCTTTGGAGCTGCTCGTCGATGATCTGCTGAAGCCGTTTGCTCCGGATAGCGAGGTTGGCGTATCGCCAGCCCGGGTCCTGTTTGCTCAGCTGCTTCGCAACGCGGTCCGCCCAACCGCGTACGTCGTTAGGGTAACGGGCATCCCAGTCCCCCACCCCTTCGGTGAAGGAATCCCCGATCGCGACAAACAGTCTGGACACGATTCAACGGTAGAAACGAAGAACGACGGCGATGCATCGCGCCCGCGTCTCGCGAGAGAAGTTGGGATGAATTTGAAACACCACCCATCCACGCCGCGTAGGTGTCCGAATTGCTCATGACACGGTCTCCGCGGCGCCCTCATTTTTGCGCCGCCTTTGTAGCAGGGGGTGAGCGATGCAGCACGGAAAACGTTCGCTGCCCGCTGCTTTCCGTGTCCTTTTTGCTTCTTTGACGGTCGCTTTCGGTTGGCTCCTGTTCGGAGCAGTGGCGGCAAATGCCGACGACGGCGGCGGCCTCCTCGGACCCCTTACATCGCAGGACTCTACGGCTGGCTCGTTGTTGTCGGACTCCCTGTTGGAGCCCGACACTTCATCCGAGACGAGCTCCAGCCTTGTCGGTGGCCTGCTTGAGCCGGTTGAAGAGACCCTGGGCGAAGTCACCGAGGTGACTGACGCCGTCGTCGAGCCCGTGGAATCCATTACCGCACCCGTAACCGACGTTGTAGCTGACGTCGCGGAGCCGCTCACACGCGTAGTTGGCCGTGTGACCGCGCCGGTGGTCGAAGTTGTGGAGGACCTTCCGGTTGTCGGATCGGTCACTGGGCCGGTTGTCGACGCTGTCACTGAGCTGCCGGTTGTTGGTCCCGTTGTTCCCCCGGTGGTCCAGCAACCGGCTCCAGTGATCCCCGCACCTGTTGCGCCGGCTCCTGTTGCGCCTGCGCCTGTTGCACCTGCTCCTGTTGCACCTGCTCCTGAAGTCGTTATTCCGGTTGAGCCCGTAACTCCCGCTCCCGTTGCGCCGGTGGAGGTTGCGCCGGCTGACGAATCCTTGGTTGATGAGCGCTCAACTGTTGCCCCCGGCGCCGAGCCGGTTCTTTCTGAAACTTTCATTCCGGCACCAAGCGTTCATGCAGCGAGCAGCACGGTTGCCGCTGACGTCGCTGATGATGTTGCGGCGATTCAGGCAGCAGTGAATGACCGACCTGGCTTCCCGATCGGAGATCCGGGCGCGACGCCCTCGGCCGCACCTGCCGGTTCTTCGTCGTCGTCGGGATCTTCGTTGCGCACGGCAGCAGATTCCGGTGGCAGCGCACCCGCAGACCTCCCGAACGGCTACTTCTCAGCTTCCATCGCAGGCAGTGCATCCAATGCCGCCGACGATGAAGATCTTCCCCATTCCCTAGCCTCGGAGCACGGCTTCTCCCCTGATTGATGTGGCCTCCGCTGCGCCTTTGTTGTGCAGCAGACGGTTTTTCCGATGCCATTTCCGGCATTCGGCACATCAATTCAGTAAGGGAAATAACCATGAACTCGTTTGTACGCAAGGGGCTTTGCAGCACCCTTTTTGCCGGCGGGATTCTGCTCTTCGGAGCGGGCGCCGCATCAGCTTTGGACCTCGACAGCGATCAGGGCCTCCTGGCCGATACGGGCATCAACCTCGAGGTCGGTGCCACGGTCGAGAGCGTTGTCGAAAGCGCTCTTGAGGGTGAGGATTCTTCCTCGGAGGGCAGCCTGACCTCGGATCTCGGCCTGGGACTGGCAGCTGACGCGAATGTCGACGCCGCACTCGAAAGCACCGTTGAAGGTGACGACAACTCCTCAGAAGGCAGTCTCACCTCAGACCTCGGCCTGGGACTCGCAGCTGACGCGAACGTTGACGCCGCACTGGAAGGCGCTCTCGAAGGCACCGTAGAAGGCGACGACAACAACACCGACAGCAACCTCACCTCAGACCTCGGCCTGGGACTCGCAGCTGACGCCAACGTCGACGCCGCACTCGAAGGCACCGTAGAAGGTGAGAATTCCTCCTCGGACTCCAGCCTGACCTCAGACCTCGGTCTCGGTGTCGCAGCTGACGCCAACGTTAACGCCGCACTCGAAGGCGCTCTCGAAGGCGACGACAACTCCTCAGAAGGCAGCCTCACCTCAGACCTCGGCCTGGGACTGGCAGCTGACGCCAACGTCGACGCCGCCGTCGAAAGCACCGTTGAAGGTGACGACAACTCCTCAGAAGGCAGCCTCACCTCAGACCTCGGCCTGGGACTGGCAGCTGACGCGAATGTCGACGCCGCACTCGAAGGCGCTCTCGAGGGTGAGGATTCTTCCTCGGAGGGCAGCCTGACCTCGGATCTCGGTCTCGGTGTCGCAGCTGACGCGAACGTCGACGCCGCCGTCGAAAGCACCGTTGAAGGTGACGACAACTCCTCAGAAGGCAGCCTCACCTCAGACCTCGGTCTCGGTGTCGCAGCTGACGCGAATGTCGACGCCGCACTCGAAGGCACCGTAGAAGGTGAGAATTCCTCCTCAGACTCCAGCCTGACCTCAGACCTCGGTCTCGGCGTCGCAGCTGACGCCAACGTCGACGCCGCCGTCGAAAGCACCGTTGAAGGTGACGACAACTCCTCAGAAGGCAGCCTCACCTCAGACCTCGGCCTGGGACTGGCAGCTGACGCCAACATCGACGCCGCACTCGAAGGCACCGTCGAAGGCGACGACAACAACACCGACAGCAACCTCACCTCAGACCTCGGCCTGGGACTCGCAGCTGACGCGAACGTCACCGGAGCAGTCGACGCCGCAACCGAAGGCGATGATGAGAGCAGCAACGAAGACCTCGACGACCTCCTCGATGAACTCGAGAACCTCTTCGATGAGCTGGAAGAGCTCTTCGAAGACTTCGAGCTCTTCTCCTAACCAGAGCGCATGATGTCGGGCCGGTGGGCAGCCACCGGCCCGACTCCGCGCGTTCAAGAAGTAGTGCGCGTTCGGGGAATAGCACCAACGATTACAGCGCTCCACCCTGCATGACTCTCCAATTGGCAATCACGGGTGCAACAGGACATGTTGGCGGAGAAGTGGCGCGCCGCCTGTCGGCGGCGGGCTTCGAACAGAAGCTCTTCGTGCGCGACCCGGCACGGGCGCCTCAGTTGTCAGGCGCCCGCATCGCGACAGGCAGTTATACGGACAAGCAGGCCGCGATCGATGCACTGCGCGGAAGCGAGATCCTCTTCATGGTCTCCGCCTCGGAAGCTGAAGACCGCGTCCACCAGCACCGCACCTTCATTGACGCCGCTGCAGAGGCCGGTGTCCAGCACATCGTGTACACGTCTTTCCTCGCCGCCGCGAAAGATTCAATCTTCACCCTCGGCCGCGACCACTGGGCCACAGAGGAGCACATCCGCCGCTCCGGCATGGACTTCACATTCCTGCGTGACAACCTCTACCTGGATTTCTTCCCGCTGTTCGCCGACGACGACGGCGTCATCCGCGGTCCCGCAGGTGACGGCCGGGTCGCTGCCGTGGCACGGACGGACGTGGCGCGCGCCGCCGTCGTCGTACTTCAAGACCCCGACGCGCACGGTGGGAAGACATATGATCTCACCGGCCCGGCGGCCCTCTCGCTCGAAGAGGCAGCGGCGACGATCACGAGCGTGACCGGCCGTAACCTTCGTTACGAGGAGGAGACGGTCGAGGAGGCCTACGCCTCGCGCGCCGATTACGGTGCGCCCTCATGGCAGCTCGACGCGTGGGTCAGCACCTACACCGCGATCGCCTCCGGCCAACTGGCGAGGACGACGACGGCGGTACGTGACCTGACGGGCTCGGCGCCCCTGACACTCGATGCACTATTGAGGCAGTAAGACGAAGCCGTAGTCACCCGGCTTCCGCGGCCGATGAGGGCGATCCGAAAATGTCGTAGGCGGGTGATTGACTCTTTCTATGAACAACGGAAGCGGAATGACCCTTGAGGATGCCTACGCCGAGGCGTCCCTACACTGGTCTGAGGTTCCGCTTGCGTATGTCTTGGATCCCGAAGGAGCCGAGGAACCGGATGCCTTCTCCCGCGAGCCAGCACAGGCTTCAGCCGAGAACGCTTCAGTGTTTGGGCTGGTGGGCAGGCTACATGACGTAGCCTTGTCTGATCAGCCCGAGAGCCTGTCGGACACGTTGGAACGGCTTCGGGCCGCAGACCGTTTGGAATCGTGGGCTGCCGCACGTAAAGCCGCGCTGATCGCACGGGTGTTTCATTCCGTGCGAGGTCACGAGCTCCGGACCGGGGACGCTGATCCTCGGTTTGCCTTCACCGTTGCGGCGCAGGAAATAGCGCCATTGCTGCGGGTGCCTGGACGGACAGCGCACAGGATGCTCGGGGAGGCGTTACGGTTGAGCGAGATCCTCCCGGGTACGTGGCAGGAGCTCGACCAAGGCAAAATCAGTGCAGTCCAGGCGCAGGTCATTGTGGAGGAATCCGGGTCCATTCCCGATGAGGCAGTGGCCACGTTCGAAGCGAGTGTCCTGCAAACCGCCGGGACCATGACGCGCCCCAAGCTGACCCGCGCATGCCGGCGGCTGCGCGAGGAACTGCACCCGGAATCGATCGCCGAGCGCCGGTCACGGGCGGTAAAGGACAGAACCGTAACCATTGCCCATGAACAGGACGGGATGGCATGGCTGGGCGCGTACCTGCCCGCTGAGCAAGCGCATGGAATTTTCAACCGGGTCGACTCCGCAGCACGCTCCCTCCAGGGCCCCGAGGAGCCCCGTACCCTGTCCCAGCTACGAGCTGACGTCTTCACCGACGTGCTTACCCACACGTGCACAGGCGATCCGAAGAACGGCACCGGCTTCCGCGGAATAGGCGCGAACGTGTTCGTTACCGTCCCGCTGATGACGCTGCTCGGCAAGAAACGAGCCGACTGGCAGGAGGCACGCGCTGGACACGTTCCAGACGACGTCCCCCTCAACGGCGCGCAGTCATACGACAACTGTTTAACCAGTGGCGGTTCAACCGGTGACAGGCCAGAGGGCGCCAGCGCGGAGACTCGCCCCAAGGACGCCGGTTACGGAAATACCAAGGTTGACGGCGGTACTGGTCCTGAGGGTGCACCTGATCTCGCCGGTTGTGTGAACGGATTGCTGGACGGTTACGGGCCGATCAGCCCGGAGACGGCACGCAACCTGGCCGCGCATGCACCGAGTTTCACCAGAATCCTTGTGCATCCGGAAACCGGCGCCGTCCTCAGTGTTGGAAGGGACAGATACCGGCCGCCCAAGCATCTGCAGGACTGGGTCCGGATCAATAATCCGACCTGCATTCATCCCGGATGCAACCGCTCATCCTGGTCGTCCGAACTTGATCACACCACCCCGTGGGCACACGGCGGGAAAACAGAACTCGGGAACCTCCTGCCCCGGTGCAAGCTCCATCACAAGTTGAAAACTGAAGGCATCTGGCTAGCGAGGCAGGGCAATCAAGGCGTACCGCATGTCACCTCACTCGGCGGAGAGACTTATACCGCCGTGCCCGAGCCACCGCCGCCTTTCTAGTGTGCCGAGTTCTAGCGGTGCCCAGTTCCAGCGGTGCCCAGATGAGCGATACGGTCCTACCGAAAAACGCTTGACACCATCAGCGAATCAGGTCTATCTTCTTAATCAACCAACTCGTTTATAAAGGATTAGGTTGATCATGAACGATGACGAGCTCCTCGACCGGGCCTTCCTGGCACTGGCCGACCCTGCCCGTCGACGCATCATCGCCCACCTCAGCCGGGGTCCTGCAACAGTCAACGAGCTGGCCGAACCATTCAGCATCACCAAACAGGCGATCTCCAGGCACATCGGGGTTCTGGAACAGGCGGGTCTGGTCACGCGTTCGCGCGATGCCCAGCGCCGTCCCGTGCACCTGAACCCCGCGAGGCTGGAGTCGCTGACGGCGTGGATTGACCAGTACAGACTTGTCCGTGAGAGTCAGTTCCGCGCGCTCGACAACCTACTCGAAACCAAAACAAGCACAGCCCGCGAGGGCCCTTCACGCAAGGATCAATCATGAGCAACGCACTCAAACTCTCAGTGCCGGAAGGCGCTCCCTTCATCGACTATGAGCGGGAGTTCGATTACCCGGTCGGGGCCGTCTTCGAGGCCCACAAAGACCCAGCGATGATCTCGCAGTGGCTCGGGCCGCGTGGGCTCCAGATGGAAATCGACCACTACGACTTCCGCACCGGCGGTAGCTACCGCTACATCCATACCGGGCCCGACGGCGCCGCGTACGGCTTCAGCGGTGTGTTCCACACCGTTCGGGAAAACGAGTTCGCAATCCAGACCTTCGAGTTCGACGGCTATCCCGACGTCGTCAGTATCGAATTCATGACGTTCGAGGATCTGGGCGGCGGGCGATCGAAGGTGGTCGGGCACTCGGTGTATCCCAGCCAGGAAGCCCGCGACGGCATGGCGCAATCCGGAATGGAGGGCGGAATGAGCGAAGGCTACGAGCGGCTGGACGAACTTCTTGCGAGCCGCACCTGACCCATCCGGTGCCAACACGTGCGTGCTTCTCCTCGGAAGACTGCAGCGAACCGGCAGTTACACCGGGGCATGGCACAACGCGGGACACGCTATGACAGCAGGAATGGCGCTGGGGGCGATCGGTTTCCTGGCTGAGCGCCAGTCCCGGGGAACGCATAGGCTCGAAGCATGCGCAAGGACTTTTCCCGGGATAGCTTTTCCGACGCCCAGTTCTATCAGCTACTGACCGCGACAGTGGTTCCGCGTCCCATTGCATGGGTCGCTTCACGCTCCGCTGCGGGCGTCGACAACCTCGCTCCCCACTCCTTCTACACAGTTGCTTCGGTAAAACCACCGGTCCTACAGTTCACGTCGGTCGGTTGCAAGGACACCCTGAACAACATCCGCGAAACCGGTGAATTCACGGTCAATCTCGCAACCGAGCGATTGTTCGAGAAGGTGAATGCCACCGGCACCGCTTTTGGCCGGGACGTAAGCGAGTTCGACGCCGTGAACCTCACCCGTGAACCCAGCCTCACGGTTGCAGTCCCGCGCGTGAAGGAATCGCCGGTCTCTGTTGAATGTCTGCTGAACCGGATAATCCCAGTTGGTGATTGCTTCATTGTCCTGGGCGAGGTGTTGCACGCCGCGGTCGACGAGGATGCACTTGAGGACAATCATCCTTTAATCGGAAAACTCCAGCCGCTTTCGCGTCTCGGTCGGGACGAGTGGGGCACAGCCGGCGAGATCCGCCGTATCGCCCGAATCCGGGCAGAGGAATGGCCGGGACACTTCCGCGGCTGAACAATCATCGCGGAAGTTCCCCGGCCTTTTTCCCGAGCGTGTGGAGTCGGATCAGCCGATTCCGAGCTGGACGAAAATGAACCACACCAGCAGCGGCACGACCGCGATCATCGCGATTGCCCAGAGCAGCAGCGCACGGAAGAACATCCGCTCGTCCTTCGGCTGAGCGCTGGCCATCAGCAGCGCACCGCTGGTGGACATCGGGCTGACGTCCACCACGGAGGAACTGATGGCGACGGCGGTGATAACGCCGATCGGGGTCAGCATGGGATCCATGGCAATCGGCGTGATCACCGGGCTGATGACGCCAAGCGTTCCGGTGGTCGACGCGAAGGCCGAAACCATACCGACAACGTAGCTGGTTACCAGTGCGGCAATGGATCCGTTGCCCAGGCTTTCAATGCCGGCCTGGAGCTCATCGAGGGCACCCATCGCTTCCAGCATGCCTACATAGGTGACGATCCCGGTGACCAGGATGATCGCGCTCCACGGCATGTTTTCCAAGGCCGGCTTCTGCACGCCCGGGTTCACGGCGATAAGAACAAGCGAAATGATCAACGATGCGACGCCGACGTCAATGCCGAACACGGTTGTCAGGACCAGGAGCGAAACCAACGCAACGAGGGTAAGGATTCGCATCGGCGTGACGGGCACCTTGGTGATCGTGCGTGTCTCCAGGCGGGTGGCCGTGAGCGTGCCGGTGCCTGCAGGTGATCCACCGCCGGCGGGCGCGCCGCCGTCGTCGTTCACGGATGGGGCGCTGCTGTTGCTCTCGCCGCGCTTGGCGGCGCGGCGCTTCATGATGGCCTGAATGAGCACATAGGCGATGACGGCGAGCAAGGCGTTGAAAAGGAAACAGTAGAGGAAGAGTTTCCCGGAATCGCCCGAGGCTCCAGCGCTGTCCAGCATCTGGTTCCCCAGTACACCGAACGGGTTCACCGGAGAAAAAGCTCCGGCGTTGGCGCCCTGAACAATGACGAGACCCATGGCGAGAGTGCTGATGCCAAAGCGCATGCCCAGCGCGAGCGCCACAGGCGCCACAATCGCAATCGCTGCCGGAGTGAAGGCCCCGGCGGCCGCCAATGCGGCGGTGAGCAGGAACATCAGGATCGGCACGAGAATCTTGCGGTCTCCGGCAAGCCGTTCGCACCAGTAGGCCATGAGGTCGATGGTGCCGGTCACGCGAACGATCGCGAAGAGCAGCGTTGCACCGACGAGGATGAAGAAGAGCCCGGCGGGGAAGGCGCCGATCACTTCCTTGATGTCGAGCCCGGCGACCAGCGGGCCGACGATGAATGCGGCGACAAGCGCGATCAGACCGGCGTTGACGCGGGTGAACGATCCCCATGCAAAGGCGGCGATCAGAACGAGGAAGGCGATGAGGGCAAGTGACATGATGTGGTCCTACTTCTTCGCCGGAACAAGGTCACCGGCGAGCAGACGCCCGGCACCCGAAATTGCCGGTGCATGGCCGAGAGCTTTGAGGATCTCATACGTCGTGGCGACGGCCGCCGTGATGACCGGAACCCCAAGCTGATCTTCGGCAGTCTGAACCGCGGCGAGCGACGGCATCTGCACACAAGCAGACAGAATGACGGCGTCGACGCCTTCCCGGTTGAGTGTCTGGGCGATCCCGGGGAGCTGCTGCGGGTCCAGACGGCCAACCTCGAGGTTGTTGTCAACGGACAGGGAAACCGAGTCGACTACCTCGATGCCGGCGCCTTCGATGTATTCGCACACCGTCTGGGTGAGCGCGGGAACGTATGGAGTAATCATCGCGATCCGGCGCGCGCCGATTTCCTGGAGGGTGCGCACCAGTGCGCCGGCGCTGCTGGTCACCTCGGCCGGGTGGCCATTATTGGCGGCAGCGCTGGAGATTGTTTCCTCCGATCCGACGTGGGCGTTCGTGCCCTGCGCCATGACGGCGACAAGGCATGCGTAGGCGATGACGTCGACGTCGGCGTCCGAAACGGAAGCGGCGCAATCAGCGGCCTTGCCCACCATGGCGGCAAGCTCTTCCCGGTTCACTTTCTTCATGCCGGCGCGTGCCGAGTGGAAGGTGTAACGGTGCCCGGTGGCCTCCGACTGGCGGCGGAACAGTTCCGGCAGTTCGGTTTCCATGGTGGTGTTCGAGCTCGGGACGATAAGCCCGACCCGGGAGGTGTTGGCCGGCGCCTGGACCGGTTCTGTTTCGCAGCATGCGGCAGCGGTGTTCATATGCGTCCTTCACGACGTTGTGTTTGTAAGCCCAGACTGCAAACCCGTCTGGTGGGTTGTTATCCCATAATGTGGGTTCCATCACGATATGTCAAAGTCTTCCTCGCTCCGCTACTACGATGGACGCGTCGATTCCCGCTCGAAAGGCCTCCTCAGTGGCAGCAGAAAGTTCCCGTGGCGCGGCACCAATCCTGGTGTTGCAGAAGATCAGTCAGATCCTCGACTGCTTCACACCCGAGTCGCCTGAGCCGACCCTGCAGCAACTCGCCCGGCAGACCGGGCTGCCCTCAAGCACCTGCCAGCGATTGGTGCAGAGCATGGTTCACGAGGGTTACCTGGACCGCGACGGCGACCGGTACCGGATCGGCATCCGCCTGGTTCGATGGGCTTCGACGGGAACCACTGGAATGGACATCGTCCAACTCACCAAACCGATCCTGCAGAACCTGCGTGATGAGACAGGCGAAACGGCGTGCCTGTACGTGCGCGACGGCTCCTTCCGGACGATCGTTTCAGTGGCGGAGACCAGGCATGTTGTCATGCGTCCGTTCACGGTCGGTATGGTGATGCCGATCCATGCCGGCGCACCCGGCAAAATTTTCCTCGCCTACGATCCTGAAGCCCGCCCGACCCTTGAGGGCAATGCACTCTCGAAGTTCACGCCTGACACCCCGGACAGTCTGGCTACGCTCGATCATCAGGTAAAACAAACGAGAGAGCAGGGATATTTCGCGGCGTTCGGCGAACGGCACAGCGACGTCGGCTCAATTGCCGCACCCGTGTTCAACGTCTCCGGGACTCTTGTGGCGGTACTTGGACTCGGGTTCCCGACGCAGCGGGTAACCATGGGGGATGTCGACCGGCTTGGCCCGCTCGTGGCTTCGGCAGCACGTGCCGCGAGTCATGCACTTGGCTTTGTTAGGTCTGCCTAGCAGCAGTGCGGCGTCGACAAGACCGTCAATCCTGCGCGAAGGCCGCACTCCGACGGAGTGCAGGAGTTCCGCCCCCTTATCAGCTCGCCGGATCGTACCCGAACTCACGCACCTCCTGCGCACACCGACATGCCGTCGCGAACTTGGCAGCCCACTCCAGAGCCGCCTCGCGAGAGGCCACTTCCAGCACCGCGTAACCGCCTTCGAGCTGCTTCGTCTGCGCATAGGTGCCCTCAGTCACTGTTCCATCGCCGTCGACCATCACCGGCGGAACGCTCTCATTAATCCCACCGCCAAACACCCACACACCGGCATCCTTGGCCTCCTGCACAACCGCGTGCGAAGCATCCGAAACTGCCTGCATCTCCTCGTCGGGAACAACCATTGCGGCGCTCGGAAACGAGATCAGGTACTTGGTCATCGTGCTGACTCCTTCATTGCGCTACACCGATGATTCACATCTTCGCCGATCCTCCCACCGAAACACAGGTTTCACTGGGAATGTCTAGACACTCCCAGCGAAACGGCCCGTTCATTGGGACGGCGGGTTCGCTGGAACGTCCAGGCCGCCGGCACAAAGCAAACGGTAGTCTCTCGGGCATGACTTCGCCCCCAAGCCCGATCGCCGGATACGAAGACTGGCCCGACGCAATCCGCCGCATGAGCCGGCTCGAAGGACACAGCAAGGCGAGCGCCCAACTCAGCGAGGCGCTTGGTGTACCCGGCCCTATCCCCGAAACTCGAGTTCAGAGCGGACCCGAAACCGTGGTGGACGAGGTCCGGATACGGCAGCTCAGCTGGCAACTCCCCTATGGACCGCCCACACGGGCCCACCTGCTGACCCCAGCGGGAAAGCCAGGAAGACCCGGAAAACAAGGAAAACTCCCCGGAGTGCTGTGGCTCCACTGCCACGGCGGCAACAAGTGGCTCGGCGCCGAGCGGCTGATCGACGACGGCCTTGGCAACAGTCCCGAAGTGAGAGCACTGCAGCAGGAGCTGTATTCGGGCCAGGCCATCGCAAATGAGTTGGCGAAGGCGGGCTTCGCCGTCCTCGTCCACGATTCCTTCACCTGGGGAAGCAGACGTTTCGACCTGAAGGAGACATTAGGGCGCGTAGCCGAAGGCATGGCCGCGCACCGCGCACTGTGGCGTGCAGAGGGCATCCACCCGACCAAAGCAATGGAGTACAACGCGGCCGCGGCGCTGCACGAGAACGTCGTAGCCAAGACCGCCGGCCTGCTCGGGACCAGTTACGCAGGCGTCGTCGCCTTCGAGGACCTCATGGCACTCAAACTGCTGACCACATTCCCTGAGGTGGATAGCGCGAGGATCGCCGTCGGCGGCTTCTCCGGCGGAGGCGGCAGGGCACTGGTACTGAGCGCCCTTGCGCCCAAGGTACGCGCCGCCGTCGTCTCCTGCATGATGACCACTTTCGAGGGCCTCTTTCCCGCCCAGATGGATTCCCACTCCTGGCTGCTTGCAACACCCGGGCTCGGCAGGACATTCGACTGGCCGGATCTCGCCAGCATCAATCCCGGTTGCCGCTACCTCATGCAGTACGCGCGCCAAGATCACCTTTTCACCCACACAGGAATGCACGACGCCGACACCAAGCTCAGGCGCGATGCGCCGGGCCGGTACACAGGGACCTTGCACGACGGCGTCCACGCAGTCTCCGCCGGGATGCTGCGGGAATCGGCCGACTTTCTCAGCGCTTCCCTCACACATTAAGGCACGAAACGTGCGGCTATGTGACACCACGAAAGCACCTGAGAAAACGTTTCCTTGACGTGCGCCGCGTCACACACTAGGGTCGAGTGAAATCCTCGAGAAAGCGTTTTCTCGAGATCACCGGAAGAACCCAACAATCGACAGAAGGTTCACCATGAAGCTCCGAAACGGCACGTGGGCGGCGGCGTCGCAACGCGCCCGCCAATGTGCGGGAAGGACCGGCAATGTCAGCTTTGACTGAGATGTCGCGGCTGAAAAAGGAGCCGCGTGCAAAGAAGCGGAAACTGACCGCCGCCGAGAAGAAGGAGGAGCGGGTCTCCTACCTGTTCCTCGCACCCTGGCTGGTTGGCCTGGCCGTCATCACCGTCGGCCCGATGGCGGCGTCCCTCTACCTCTCCTTCACCGACTACAACCTGCTTCAGCCCCCGGAATGGACCGGGCTGGAGAACTACCTCCGGATGTTCGAGGACACCCGGCTGCAGAACTCCCTCGGGGTGACGTTCCTCTACGTCTTCGTCTCCGTTCCCCTCCAGCTCATCGCGGCACTGGCGCTTGCACTGATCCTGGACCGCGGCATGCGGGGCCTGAGCTTCTACCGTTCGATCTACTACCTGCCGTCCCTGCTCGGTGGCTCCGTTGCCATCGCGGTGCTGTGGCGCCAGATCTTCGGCACGGACGGTCTGATCAATCAGCTCCTGGCACTCGTCGGAATCGAGGGCATGGGATGGATTGCCGATCCCTCCACCGCCCTGGGCACCCTGATGGTGCTCAACGTGTGGACCTTCGGCGCTCCGATGGTGATCTTCCTTGCGGGCCTTCGGCAGATTCCGACGATGTACTACGAGGCCGCGGCCATGGACGGTGCCTCAAAGGTGCGGCAGTTCACCACCATCACCGCCCCGCTGCTCACCCCGATCATCTTCTTCAACCTCGTCCTGCAGATCATCGGAGCGTTCCAGTCCTTCACCCAGGCCTTCGTGGTCTCGGGAGGCACCGGCGGCCCCGCCGATTCGACCATGTTCTTCACGCTTTACCTCTACCAACAGGGCTTCGGCAACTTCAACATGGGGTATGCCTCAGCAATGGCCTGGCTGCTGCTGCTCATCATCGCGGCCTTCACCTTCATCAACTTCATCGCCTCGAAATGGTGGGTGTTCTATGACGACTAATATCGCGCCCCAGACAAGCACCACACCCGCAACTGAGCCAAAGCGAACTGAACCACCGGCCAGCCGGAACAAGCGCAACACCGAGGAACTGAGCGGAAGCACCGGACGCCGCCTCCTCAAGCACCTGCTTCTCACCGTCTTCGGCATCATCATGCTCTACCCGCTGCTGTGGATGCTGGTGAGCTCGCTTCGGCCCAACGATGTGATCTTCCGCGAGGCGGGCCTCTGGCTCGACACCTTCGAGATCAGCAACTACACGGAAGGGTGGAACGCCCTACAGTCACCGTTTGGGCACTACATGATCAACTCGATGATCGTGGTGGTCGGCTCCATCATCGGCAACCTGGTCTCCTGCTCGATGGCAGCCTACGCTTTCGCCCGGCTGAAGTTCCGCCGTCGTAACCTGCTGTTTGCCATCATGCTGATGACGATCATGCTGCCTATCCACGTGATCATCGTGCCGCAGTACATCATCTTCTCCGAGATGGGCTGGGTGAACACCTTCATCCCCCTGGTGCTCCCCAAACTGCTGGCCACGGACGCGTTCTTCGTCTTCCTCATGGTGCAGTTCATCCGTGGGCTGCCGAAGGAACTGGACGAGGCGGCGCGCATTGACGGCTGCGGGCACGTGCGGATTTTCACCCGCATCATCCTTCCGCTGATGATGCCCGCGCTGGCAACCACCACCATCTTCACCTTCATCTGGACCTGGAACGACTTCTTCAGCCAGCTGATCTACCTGACCGACCCCGAAATGTATACGGTGCCGGTTGCCCTGCGCTCCTTCGTGGACAGCACCGCCACCTCCTCCTGGGGCTCAATGTTCGCCATGTCCATCGTTTCCCTCCTGCCCGTCTTCCTGGTGTTCCTGTTCGGCCAGAAGTACCTGGTCAAGGGCATCGCCACCACCGGCATCAAATAAGCACCGCCCAAACGACAGCTCAACGACAAGGAAATTCAATGACGAAATTCTCACGCCCTGTTACCGCCGCTTCCCTCGCCGTCGTGCTCGGCCTGGCCCTGGGCGCCTGCGGAAACGGCGGCAGCCAGTCCGCCGGCGACGGCAACCTCCGCTTCTCCTGGTGGGGATCGGACCCACGGCACGAGGCCACCCAGGAAATCATCGACATCTACGAAACCAACAACGACGCCGTCACCATCTCCGGCGAATTCGCTGACTTCTCGGGCTACTGGGACAGGCTGGCGACGACGACGGCGGGGCGGGACGCGCCCGACGTCATCACCATGGACGAGAAATACATCATGGAATACGCCGGCCGCGGCGCACTGACCGACCTCACGGAACTCGAGAACCTGGACCTGTCCATGTTCCCCGAATCCGCGCTGGACCTCGGCCGCTATGAGGACGGTGTGTACGGGCTCAGCACCGGCCAGAACGCCTACTCGGTCATGGTCAACGCTGACCTCTTCGCCGAAGCCGGCGTTGAAATCCCGGACGACAGCACCTGGACCTGGGACGACTACTACGAGATCTCCGCTGAAATCAGCGAGAAGCTGGGCGAGGTCGCGGGCACTGACTACGGTGCCCTCGACGGTGACCTGCGCATCTGGCTCCGCCAGAACGGCGAAGAACTCTACAGCGAGGATGAGCCGGGCACGGTGGGCTACTCACAGGAGAACCTTCTCTCCTGGTTCGAGCACCTGCTTCACGTCCGCGACACCGGCGGCGGCATCAGCGCAGCACAGTTCACCGAGGCCGCTGCCGGCACCTTCGAGGCGGAGAACTTCCCCACGAAGAAGACGGCCATGGGCTGGTACTGGTCCAACCAGCTCGGCGCCCTGCGCACCGCCACCGGAGACGACATCCGCATCCTCCGGGTGCCCTCCCCCAGCGGCAACGCCGAGGACAACGGCATGTACTACAAGGCCTCCATGTACTGGTCAGTCTCCAGCCAATCGGATGACCAGGCCGCCGCAGCCGAATTCGTGAACTTCCTCGCCAATGACCCGGCCGCGGCGGAGAAGATGCTCGTGGACCGCGGCGTGCCGGCCAACCCGGACATGGCAGCCGCGATTGAACCGTTGCTCGATGAATCCCAGCAGACCGTCGTCTCCTTCCTCGAAGAGATCGAACCCGAGGTCTCCGGCTCCCCCAAGCCCTCGCCGATCGGCGCGGGAACGGTCCAGGAAACGATCGTGCGCTACGTCGGCGAAGTCCTCTTCGACAACCTCACGCCCGAAGAGGCCGCCGAGCAGCTGACCGCAGAAATCGAAGGCATGATCAGCGCAGGCTGACCAGGCACCATTGATCCGGAAGACAGGACAACATGAGATGAAACGATCCTCCCGCCCAACCCGTACGCTTACGGCCGCCGCGGCCGCCGTCGTACTCACGCTCTCACTCGGTGCCTGCGGCAATGGCGGCAGCGCGGAGGCAGGCGACGGCAGCCTGCGCTTCTCCTGGTGGGGCTCAGACCCCCGCCACGTGGCCAATCAGGAAATTATCGATCTGTTCGAGGCCGGGAACGAGGGCATCACCATCGAGGGTGAATACTCGGACTTCGGCGGCTACTGGGACAAGCTCGCGACAACCACAGCAGGCCGCGACGCCCCGGACGTCATCACGATGGACGAAAAGTACCTGCAGGAGTACGCGGGTCGCGGCGCACTGGCTGACCTCAGCACCCTTGAAGGCCTGGACACGTCCAAGTTCGACGACGCCGCCCTGAACCTCGGGCGCTACGAGGAGGGCCTCTACGGACTGACCACCGGGCAGAACGCCTACGTGGTCATGGCTAATAAGGACCTGTTCGCGCAGGCCGGCATGGAACTGCCCGATGACACCACCTGGACCTGGGATGACTACTACCGCATCTCCGCCGAACTGGAGGAGAAGCTCGGCGGAGACGTCGTGGGCACCGACTACGGTGCGCAGGACGTGGACCTGAGAATCTGGCTCCGCCAGTACGGCGAGAACCTCTATAACGACGCCGAACCCGGCACCGTGGGCTACACGCCGGAGAACGTCACGGCGTGGTTCGAGCACCTCCTCGAAGTACGCGACGGCGGCGGGCCGAGCGCCGCCCGGTACACCGAAGAAATGTCCGGCTCCTTCGAAGCCGGCGGCTTCGCGACCAACCGGGCAGCGATGGGCTGGTACTGGTCCAACCAGCTCTCCGCCCTCCGCACGGCCAGCGGCAGTGACGTCACGATGCTGCGCGTCCCATCGGACAGCGGAACCGCAGCGGATAACGGCATGTACTACAAGGCCTCCATGTACTGGTCCATCTCAAGCCAGTCGGATGATCAGGAAGCAGCCGCCGAGTTCGTGAACTACCTCGCGAACAACCCGGATGCCGCAAAGAAGATGCTCGTTGACCGCGGCGTCCCCGCCAACCCGGACATGGCTGCCGCCATCGCTCCGGATCTGGATGAGAACGATCAGGCGGTAGTGGACTTCCTCGACGAGATCCGCCCTGACATGGCCGAACCACCGCTGCCCTCCCCCGTGGGAGCCGGCGGCGTCCAGGACATGGTCAAGCGCTACGTCTCCGAGGTCCTTTTCGACAAGCTCACACCCGAACAGGCCACCGAACAAATGACCGCCGAAATAGAAGGAATGATCAGCGCAGGCTGATCATCCCAGAAACGGAAAACGAACATGCTCGACTCCGCACCCCGGCTGACGCACGGCTCCGGGTACCCGGTCGATGAAAGTACCCGCGTTGCGCGGGTGGCCCTGGTGGGCGTCCATGGGTACGGCGCCAGCCATCTGGAGAATCTCCGCAAGCTGGAGAACGACGGCGCCGCCCGCCTGGTTGCCGTGGCGGACCCCCGCCCTCCCGCCACCGGGACGCTGGGTGCCGACATCGGCGTGTTCGCGAACCTGGAAGACCTGCTCGCCTCAGGGGCGGCGCCCGACGTCGTCGTCATCGCCACCCCCATCCAGGCGCACGCGTCGCTCGCGCTCATGGCAATGGAGGCGGGCGCCGACGTCTATGTGGAGAAGCCTCCGGTGGCGTCTATGGAGCAGTACAACTCCCTCCTCGCCGCGGCGGAGAAAGCCGGCGTTGCCGTGCAGGCCGGGTTTCAAAGCCTGGGCTCGGCAGCGCTGGACCGGCTCGACGATCTCGTGGCAACGGGAACGCTGGGTTCGGTCCGGGGCGTGAGCGCGCAGGGAGCCTGGGTGCGGACCCGGGGCTATTTCGCGCGCTCGCGCTGGGCGGGAAAGCGAACGCTGGATGGAGTGGACGTGGTCGACGGCGTGGCCACCAATCCGCTTGCCCATGCGGTCGCGACCGCCCTTCGTGTGGCCGGTGCCAGGGAAGCGTCCGACGTGGCTACCGTCGAGACGGACCTTTACCGGGCCCACGACATCGAGTGCGACGACACGTCCACCATCCGGGTTCGGACGGCTCCCGGAACCGTGGTCACGCTCGCACTCACCCTGTGTGCCGCGGAGCAGACGCGCCCAAGCGTCACGCTCCACGGCACAGAGGGTACCGCGGTGCTGTATTACACCGAGGATGAGCTGGTCGTCACCACGGCCGAGGGCGCTGCCAGCGAGCGTTTCGGCCGCGCGGACCTGCTGGCCAATCTGTTCGAACACCGTGCCAGTGGGACGGTGTTGATCAGCCCGCTCGCTTCCGCCGGTGCCTTCATGCGGGTGCTCGACGCCGTCCGGCTGGCTCCGCCTCCCCATGCGATCGATTCCGCGTACGTCACCTGGACCGGCGAGGGCGCTGACGCTCACCCCGTAGTGCATGGGATCGAGGACCTCCTGCAGCGCGCCTGCCTGGCCCAGGCCACCTTCCGTGAACTGGATCCGGGCTGGGCGCGGCCGTCGTCGTCCGTTCGGCTTGTGCTTGGCGGCGGTGAGGTCGGCTCCTACCGGGACGGGACCGACGTCGCGCCGTTCCTCTCCCCGCGCCCCTACCTGCATCCCGTGACCACACGCGGCGGCGTGATTGTCACCGATCATTTCCCCGCAGACCATGTGTGGCACCTCGGCGCCGGGGTTGCCGTGCAGGACGTCAACGGGACCAACCTGTGGGGCGGACGCACGTATCGCCGCGAGGAACAGGGTTATGTGTGGCGCCCGGACCACGGCCGGATCTCCCGGACCGGACTGGTTGAGAACGCCGATTCATTAGAGGAGACCCTGCGCTGGAGCGGCCCCGACGGCGCCGCGCTGCTGCATGAAGCCCGCCGCATCAGCTGGCGCACAGTGAACGACGCCGCGTGGGCCCTCACGATCGATTTCGCCCTGACACCCGCCGGCGACGACACGATAACGCTGGGGAGCCCCGGATCGAACGGCCGGGATGGCGGCGGCTACGGCGGCTTCTTCTGGCGCCTGCCCGCTTGCGAAAACGCTGTGATAACGACGGCGGACGCCTCAGGTGAGGTGGGCGTCCATGGCACGGTGTCCAGCTGGTTGTGCTGGCAGGGCAGCTTCACGGGCCGGCCGGCAACGCTGCTCTTCCTGCCCAATGACAACGCGCCCGATCCCTGGTTTGTGCGTTCCGAGAGTTATCCGGGTGTGGGGCTTGCGCTTGCGTGGAACCGGCCGGTCAGCGTCACTCGAAGTACTCCGTTGACCCGCTCAGTCACCGTTCTCATTGCCGACGGCGCCCTGGACCCCGACGCCGTCCGCATCCTCGCGGCCCATGAAAGGCACCCATGACCACCACCTCCGAGCCCGGGCTTGAATCTTTTGCGGATCCCGTAGCGGATCTCGACGAGCGCGCAGTCAAACGCAGCCGTGTCGTGTCCATCCTGGACCGCACCGGGCACGACTCCCTGCTCCTGACCACCAACACCGCAATGACCTGGTATCTGGGCGGAAGCCGTCTCCATATCAGCCTCGCAGGTGACCCGATCGCGGTACTGCTCGTTGACCGCGAGCGCGACCATCTGGTGACCTTCAACAACGAAGCGGACCGGCTGATGCGCGAGGAACTGCCGGCCGACGTCGTCGTTCATCCTGTTCCCTGGCACGGATCCCTGCACGACGTCGCCAGCCGGCTGGCACCGTCGCGACCGCTTGAGGAAGCAAGCGTCCGGCGTGAGCTGCGCGAGGCGCGGCAGTCGCTCCTGCCGGTCGAGACGGAGCAGTATGCCGTACTCAACCGCGAGGTGGCCGAGGCTCTGACCGACGTCCTTTCGGCGGCTCGACCGCATACCGCCGAACGCGATGTCGCCGCGCAACTGGCAGCCCGGGTGATCGCGATGGGGGCGGAACCGCTGGTCCTGCTGTGTAACGGCCGGGAGCGGTCCGCTTTCCGGCACCCGCTGT
Organism: Arthrobacter tecti; assembly: GCF_054511355.1. Classification (NCBI taxonomy): domain Bacteria; kingdom Bacillati; phylum Actinomycetota; class Actinomycetes; order Micrococcales; family Micrococcaceae; genus Arthrobacter; species Arthrobacter tecti. Next base: position 74,052 of record NZ_JBTNCT010000010.1, on the reverse strand, counting down.
CGACGGCGGCACCGCTTGGACGGCGGGCGATGGCCGTGGTGTGTGCGCGGCGTAATGGCATGGTCGCGAATGTGACGCGCTGGGTGCGTTTCGACGGGTCGACGACCGCCGAGCGCGACGCCGAGGCGAGGATCGCAGCCGTGGAGGCGGAAATCTTCGCCGCTACTGTTCCGGGCGTGCGGCTGGACGGGATCTTCGAGACGATCCGCGGCTCATACGAGGTACATGGCTTCGGTGCGGATCAGTGGCGGCTGCACCACCAGGGCGGACCTGCCGGTTACGCGGGCAGGGACCCGCGGGTCACGGCGTCGACCGACGATCCTGTGGTCCTGAACCAGGCGTTCACCTGGAACCCCTCCGGACCCGGGGTGAAGATCGAGGACACGGTGCTGCGGACTCCCGACGGCATTCGTGTGCTAAGCGTGGACGAGCGCTGGCCCACTGTCGAAGTGAACGGCTTGATGCGGCCGGTAACGCTGGAGGTTTAGGGAACCAGCGCGCGGCGACTCACAAGCGTGGGAACCCGCCAGAGCTGCACGAAAAGTTCTTTAAGGATCAGCAGCAGCTACGCTGTGGGGCGTGAACACGGAGCTGACCGAATCCTTGAAGCTGGCAGTTTCCAACGCCGTGGGCGGGCAGGTCACCGCCCTCGAAGGGGTGAAACGGACGCCCCTGGACTACGACGCGTTCCTCGCACACCGCAGCGTGAGCCGCCTACACGGGAACGCGACCGTGAACGGGAAAACCGTTCCGTGGTCGGTGATCGAGAAGCACACCGAAGGACCTCTCCTGGCCACCCCGTACTTGCTGGATAACGGAATCCGCGAGTTCGAAGCCTACGGCTCGGGCGTGCTCGACGACGTCGCCCCCGGCATCGGGACACCGCGAGCGTATGGGCGCCGGCGAAGCCCGGACGGCGGAATGACCCTCTGGCTTGAGGAAATCCAGCACGAGGGCGCCCGGCCGCTGGACGCCAACGCGATCCTCGCTGCCGCACACGATCTTGGTGGTATGGCCGGCCGGTGGGCCGGCCGCGAGCTCTCGGAGCCCTGGTACTTCACGGGTTGGATTGACCGCCACAGCCAGCCCGAAGCCGTCGAACAGGGACTCGCGAGACTACGCCGCGCACACCCGGGTGCGGTCGCAGGTCTCGGTGACCAAATGCCCAAAGCCGCGAAACTGGTCCTCGCACAACGGCGGTGCCGGGAGATCCTTGAATCCCTCCCGCACACCCTCTGCCACCACGACGCCGTGGGCGCGAACGTCTTCTCCACCGAGGCCCGGACGGTCCTGATCGACTGGGAATCAGTCGGCCCGGGCCCGGTGGGAGCAGACCTCGCCTCGCTCCTCTTCGCCTCCGTACGCCGCGGCGATGCGCTGGCCAGCGTCGTGGCGCCGATCGTCGATGCTGCTTTCGAGCGCTACGCCGAGGCTCTCCGCGCGGAGGCACGCCACATCACCGTCGCTGACATACGCCGGGGTTTCGACGCCGCGGTGGCGCTTCGCTGGAAGCTGGCCGCCGACGTCGTCGAGGGCTTTGAGAAGGGCCAACCCCCGCGGCGGGGAAGTCTCCCACACGAAGATCCGGCAGTCGCGCAGGAGGAATTGATCGTCCTGGTGGACCTGATTCTCAGTTCAGCCGACCGGGCGCTCAGCGCCTGAGCTTCAGCCCGAGACCTGGCTGGCCGCTCACCGTAAGTCCGGCCTCCGTGATGCTGACCGGCGACGGACCGGCCAGGACGCCCAGCTCGGCCAGGGTGGCGCCGTCGACCGCTTCCACCCATGCCGTTTCAGCGAGCGTGGAGGCAAGCTGCCCTGAAAGCTCGGGAAGCAGGTGCGGCGCGACAGCAATGCTGTTGGCCCTCGCCAACTCAACGATGCGCCGGAACGGAGTGATCCCGCCAACCCGGACGATGTTGGGCTGGATGATGTCCACGGCGTCGGCCTCGATGAAGTCGCGGAACCGGTAGATGGTGTGCACGTTTTCACCGAGCGCGATCGGGACGGGAGTGGAGCGTCGCAGCCGCCGGTAGGCAGAGAGGTCATCGGCGCGAATGGGTTCCTCAAGCCAGTGCAGGCCGTATTCGCCGAGCCGGTCGAGCGCCCGCAGCGTGGTGGGCAGGTCCCACCGCTGATTGGCATCGATCATGAGCGCCCGGTCGGGGCCGATGACGTCCCGGACGGCGGCAATCCGCTCGGCATCCTCGCGCAGGTCCGGCTTGCCCACTTTGACCTTCACGGCCTGCCTGCCTTCGGCGACCCACCGCTGGACCTGCTCAAGAAGTTCCTCAAGGCTGTAGTGCAGGTTCACTCCCGATCCGTACACCGGCACAGCCTCACGACGCCGGCCCAGCAGGTCCGGCACAGAGCAGCCTGACTGGCGCCCGGCCAGATCCCAGAGCGCGAGGTCGACGCCGGCCATGGCGATCGTGGTCAGGCCTCCCCCGCCTGCCTCATGGAGACGGGCCCACAGTGCGTCCCAGACCGGCTCTGCCTGCGCCGGCAATCCCACAACAAACGGGGCGATGTCATGCTCCAACAACGCCAGCACGGCGTGCGGCCCGATGGTCGGCGTCCAGGAGAAACCGTGGCCCACGCCGTCGTCGTCGGTTGTCACCGTGGTGGCCAGGAAGGAGTTCTCCTGCACATCCGCTCCCCAAGGGCGGGGCAGCGGCACAGTGATGAGGCGGGCGGAGAAGCCCGTGATTTTCGGGCTCATGCGTTCACAAGCTCACGCCCGGCGGCAAGGATGCCCTTGAGTTCCACGAGTTGGCTCTCCGTCGGGTCGACCAGCGGCGGGCGGACGGAGCCGGCGTCGAACCCGTCCAGCCGGAGCCCGGCCTTGATCAGCGAGACGCCGAAGCCGGGGGTCTGGTCCCGCAAACGCACCAGCGGCGCGTAGAAGCCCTCGAGCAGACGATGGCGGACAGGTTCATCCCCGTCGATGTAGGCGCGGTAGTACGCGGTGGCAATTTCTGGCGCCATCGCGAACGCAGCCGAGGAGTAGAGCGGAATCCCGAGTCCACGGTAGGCGCCCTGGCTGAGCTCAGCGGTCAGCAGGCCGTTGAAGAACTGGAAGTCCGTGCGGCCCGTGGCAGCGACCGCGGACACGATCTCCTGCGCCAGGCCGACGTCGCCCACGCCGTCCTTGAACCCGATCACCTTCGGATTGGCGGCCAGACGGGCAACGGCACTGGCTGTAACCGCACCGTTTGCCCTGTGATAGATGATGACCGGCAGGCTCGAGGCGGCAGCGATGTCCTCGACGTAGGCAACCAGCCCGTCGGTTGGCCCCTTGACGAGGTAAGGGGGTAGCACGAGCAGCGCATCGGCCCCGGCCTCCTCGGCAACACGAGCCGCAGCGCGTGCGTGCCCGAGCGGGCCGCCTGCGCCGGCAATCACCGGAACCTGCCCGTTTACGGCGTTCACGGCGGTTATGACGACGGCGCGGATCTCCTCGATGTCGAGGGCGTGGAACTCGCCGGTACCGCACGCGGGAAAGACCCCTCCCGGCCGGTAATCCAGACGGGACCCGATGTGCTCACGCAGCCTGGCGGTATCCACCGAACCCGAGGCGGAAAAAGGGGTAACCGGAAAGAACAGCACTCCGTTGAACTGCATGACTTACCTGACTTCCTGAATCGCGGCAGCTAACTGCTGGTCTTTTTCACCGGGCAGCTCGGTCCGCCAACTGCGTTTGGGCTCCCAGCCGAGGAGCCTGCGCGCCTTATCGATCGAGAACGCCGGGCTGGTGCCCGTGAGACCAGCGGCGAGCGCACCAACGGCCGGCAGATACTGCGGGATGAGCTCGGACAGCGGCCCGCGTGCCAGGGCATCGGAAGCTCCCACGAAGAAGGTTTCAGCATTGGGGATCCGGTCCATGGAATGCAGCAGTACGTCGAGGAAGTCCGCCACGTCCCGCGCGTCGACATAGTTGAAGACGGCCGGCGCGGACAGCGCCGGATCATCAAGGCGTTCGACGACGGTGTGCCCCTGCTGGGTCGGCGCGCCCGCCCACTCCTCGGGCGAAATGACATAGCAGGGCCGGAACGCGGCGTAACGGAGCCGGTCCCCCTGCGCGGCGGCGAACATGCGCATGGTCTGCTCGGCCAGCAGTTTGGAGAGGGCGTACGCGTTCCACGGCTTAGGCGTCGTCTCCTCGTCGAGAGGGAGGGCCTCCGGCGTCCAACCGGCCGGCGACCCGTAACCCAGCACGGTGGGACTGGAAGCGGTGATGATCCTGCCGACGCCGAGGTCGGTGGCCGCGCCCATAACCTGGAAGGCGAGCTGGCTGTTGGTCTGGAGGATGACCTCCTCGGGCGCGCTGAACGGGACGGCGATCGCGGCAAGGTGCACGACGGCGTCGGGCCGGTGCTTCTCGATGACCCGACGGGCAACGCCGGGGGCCAGCAGATCCACGGACTCCTGCCGAATTTGGGCCGGGAACGCGCCGTCCGGGACCGGCGCGCGGTCTACGGAGACGACGTCGTACCCTGCCTCCGCAAGGCCGGTCACCACGCTGCGGCCCAGCCTGCCGGATCCGCCCGTGACGAGGACCGTAGTCTGTGCCCGCTCAGCCACGGCGCACCTGCCTCTTGTCGGAACGGTCCGCGGCGAGGTCGGCGCCCAAATCCAGTTCGCTGATGTGCACCGGCAGGGACGATTCGAGCGAGGCGTTGCCGGCAATACCGACGGCGACGGCGCGCAATCCGTCCAGATAGCCAGACGGTCTGCCCAGTGGATCCTCTCCGGGTCCCTCGAACAGGTCCGCAAGCAGGAGCGCATCTCCGCCGCCGTGGCCGCCTTCCCCGTTGACGATCGGCACGTCGACGGCGCGTTCCCAGTGGCGCTGGAGGGTGAGTCGCTCGCCGTTGACCCGGACGGCGTCGTCCTCCTCCACCGGCGTGGCACTGGGATCGACCACGTTCTTCTGGTCGGTACTGCTGGACACCGCTGCCCGCTCCACCACCTCGAGTTCGGCCCGTCCGTGGGTTCCGTTCACCGCCACCCGGTAGCCTTCCCAGGGGCTGTGGGCGTTGAGCGAGTAACTGAGCGTAGGCCCGGAGGCGTAATCCACCACTAGCGCCAGATTGTCCTCGATCGTGATGCCGGGGGCGAAGACATCCTGGTCCCGCTGGTAGCCGTCGTGGTGTTCGTTGGCGTAGTAGAGGGCGTTGAGACGCTCATCGTCTCGGAGGTCGAGGGCGAACGGGTCGTCCGTAGCTTCGTCTATAGTGCCGCGCTCCGGGCGATCAGTAAGGCCGCGCCCGGCAGCGTTCGTGTCACCGTAGAAGCGCAGCCCGCCGCTGGCGAAAACCCGCTCGGGAACGTCGTCGATCCACCAGTTCACGAGGTCGAAGTGGTGCGACGCCTTATGGATCAGCAGCCCACCCGAGTTCTCCTTCTGCCGGTGCCAACGCCGGAAGTAATCAGCCCCGTGGACCGTGTCCAGCATCCAGCTGAAATCGATCGACGTCACCTTACCGATGGCGCCGCTCTGGATGATCTCCTTCAGCGCACTGTTGCGCGGCGAGTACCGGTAGTTGAAGGTCACGACGACGTCGCGGCCCGTCTCCTCGATCGCGCGGCAGATCCTCCGGCAACCTTCGGCGTCGATGGTGAGCGGCTTTTCGACGACGACGTCGGCCCCCGCCTGCAGCGCCTCGACGATGTAGTCCGCGTGCGTGTAGTCGGGTGTGGTGACAATGACCCGGCCGATTCCGTTCTCCCGGATGAACTGCGTGAGTTCCCCCGGCGGGAACTGAGCGACCTTCGATTCCGGCGACAGCTCCGCCGCGAGGTCCAGGTAGTACTGGGTCCGCCCGGGATTGGTATCGCTGACGGCCACGAGTTCGGTTGAGGACGCGTGATCGCCGAGCGCGGCACGGACGTACATCTCAGCGCGCGATCCGGTGCCGATCAGCACCACGCGGGTGCGTTCGCTGGTCGATTCCTGCTGTTCAGCAGGAACCGTATGCGGGGCGGTACTCATGGGGCTCCTTCGGTCGCCGGCTTCAGCGATGCTGCAACATCGCGCCCGTGATGTCTATGTGTTCGAGAAAACGTTTTCTGAAAAAGGTTATATGCTTTCTATCAACACACCGGTGTGCCCGTCAACCATTTGTTGCCGGGGCGCCGATCTCCATCCGGGGGAAGGAACCTATGGCCAGGAAAACAGCTAACCGCAGGGTGGGCATCACCGACGTCGCGCAGCGGGCGGGAGTCTCGCTGGCCTCGGTCTCGCGCGTCATGAACGGAAACTTCTCGGTGGACCCGGACATCGCCGCCCGGGTGCGGGCCGCAGCGGCAGAGCTGAACTACCAGCCCAACGCAGTGGGCCGCAGCCTGGCACTCGGGAAGACGGACACCATCGGCGTCGTTGTACCGGACCTCGCCAACCCAACCTTCCAGGGCATGCTCCGTGGGGTAAGCCGCGCGGCCGCGCAGGATGGCTACCGCGTACTGATCGCCGACTCATCGGAAGTGTCCAGCGAAGAGTCCATCCTGGCGGGTGAAGCACGACGGCGGTGTGACGGCGTCGTGCTCTGCGCCCCGCGCATGAATGAGGCGGAGCTTGAGGCGCTGCTTCCCTCGCTGCGCCCGCTGGTGCTCATCAATCGCTCGACGGCTGACACGCAGACGCCCAGCCTCGTGGTCGATTACGGGCAGGGCGTCCAGGATCTGGCAGCGCACCTGGTGACCCTTGGCCACACCAAACTCGCGTTCCTTTCGGGGCCCGAACGAAGCGTTTCCAACCAGGCCCGTCTACAGGGACTGGAGAAGTTCAGCGTGGACCACCCGGGGATTGAACTGGCTGTCCTTCCCGCCGGCTCCAGCTTCGAGTCCGGCCACGGCTCGGCGGAGAGCGTACTGGACGGCGGCGCAACCGGGGTACTGGCGTTCAACGACCTCGTGGCCATGGGGCTGCTCAGCGGCCTCCACGAGCGCGGCATCAGCGTCCCAGGGCAGATTTCGATTACCGGGTTCGACGACATTCCGTTCGCCAACTACACCACGCCCCCGCTCACCACTGCTGCCGTGCCGATCAACGACATCGGCGAGCAGGCCTGGCACGAGATGCGCCGCCTCCTCGGCGACGGCGGAACCGAGCCCTCCCACACCACGTTCCAACCGGAGCTGATACAACGTGGGAGCACCGGGCGCGTACCTGCGTAACTGCCGACCGCGCGGCAGGCAGGTGAACTGTTGCCCACCTGCCCTACCCACGCTTAGCGCGAGGTTTGCCTATCCTCCGTGCTACTCAGCCTGCTCATCGGTGCGGCGGCGGGCCGTCAGTACCTTCACCAGCGCGCCGCCGATCAGCAGCAGCAGCGCCAACCCGAGCACAATGAAGGTTGCATTCGAGGCGCCGGTATCCGGCAGGCCATCGCCGTCGTCGTCGCGCCCGCCATCGTCGTCACCCGGCGGCGGGGTGGGCGTCGGGGTGGGCGTCGGATCCGGTGAGGGCTGGCCCTCAACCGTGACGGATGCCGTGCCGGTGACCACAACGCCCGCTGTGTCTGTGATTTCATAGGTGATCGCGCTCGTTGTGCCAATGAAACCCTCCTCCGGGGTAAACGTGATGGTGCCGTCTGCATTGATGACGTAGACACCCTCCCCCGGAACGGTCAGTGTCTTGCCGTTCGCGGAAACGCTCGCACCTTCCGGCTGTCCATCCGTGGGGAAGTTGAGTGTGCTCAGGTCCCACTCAGCGCCGGCGGAGGGCCGGTCATTCACCAACGGGTTGAACGTGACCGGTTCGCCCATCGATGTGGCCGCTTCATCCGGTGCAGTGTCCGCCGCCGGACCGGCGCCCACCGTGACTGCCAACGAAGCAGATTCCGTCAGACCGTCGGCGTCACTCACCTCATACAGGACCGGCGTCGTCGTCTCACCGCTGAACGCCGAGTCCGGGTCGAACGTCACGGTCCCGTCAGCATTGATGGTGTAGACACCCTCACCTGGAACAGTCAACGTCTTCCCATCGCCTGAAACCGTTGCTCCGCCAGGCTGCCCGTCGGTCGGGAAGACAACGGATCCGGGATCCAACTGGTTGCCGGCGTCGTTACCGAGGACGTCGACCGTGACGGGAGTGTCGTATTCGGTCGAGGCGGTGTCATCCACCACAACCGGGGATAGCGCGACAGTAACCGCGATCGGCGCCTGCGCGGTAACACCGTTGACGTCTGCCACCTCGTAGATCACTTCGGTAGCGCTGCCCTCGAATCCGTCCTCGGGTGTGAAGGTGACTGTTCCGTCTGCATTGACCGTATAGACGCCTTCACCCGGAACGATCAGGGTCTTCCCGTCAGGTGAAACGGTAACCCCGGCAGGCTGCCCATCAGCCGGGAAGATGACGGTACCCGGAACCAGGTCCGCCCTGTCATCGGATAGGTCGTTACCGAGAATGTCGATGTCCACCGGCTGATCCGGCAGGGTTCCGGCTTCGTCGCGGACCGCTACGGGTGCAGAACCAACAGTCATGGTCAGGTTGGCCGACACCGTGACGCCCTCAGCATTGGTCACCTGATATGTGACAGGCTGTCCAGCGTCCGTGAACCCGTCCTCGGGCGAGAACAGAATGCCACCCGTTGCCGGATCGATGGTGTAGACACCCTCACCCGGTACGGTCAGCGTGAGCCCGTCGTCGGAAACGGTGCCCGGCTGACCCGCCGTTGGGAACACCAGTGTTCCAGGATCGAAAGGTTGGTCAACGCCTGTGACGTCGTTGCCGAGTACCGGAACGGTCACATCCGCACCGAACGGGGTGAATCCCTGATCGTCGACGGCGTCCACGAGCGCAGCAACCGTGATCTCCAACGTTCCCGTCGTCAGGGCACCGTTACGGTCAGCAGCACCGTAGAGCACCTCGGCAGCCGTGCCTTCGAAACCAGGAACGGGCTCGAACGTAATCGCACCGGTAACCGGATCCGCGGTGTAGGTGCCCTGATTCGGAACGGTGAGCGTGAGCCCGTCGTCGGAAACCGTCGCGCCCGCAGGCTGACCCACGGTCGGGAACGTCACGGACATCGGATCCATCGAGGTATCCTCGTCGGTCGAGTCGTTTCCGAGAACCGGCACAGTGACCGGAGTACCCGACTGTGTGCGGGCAGTGTCGGCGCCGGCAACAGGTGCGTCACCGACATCGGCAGTAATGGTGCCTGTGGCTAAGCGGCCCTCACCGTCAGTGACCGCGTAGGTGACGGCGCGCGCCTCTCCCTCGAAATCAGCATCGGGTGTGAAGGTGATTTCGCCTGTCACGGGGTCGATCACATAGGTTCCCTCGCCGGGGACGGTGAGCGTCTTCCCATCATCCGAGACCGCCCCGGGCTGGCCCGCCGTTGGGAAGACCACACTTGTCTTATCGAACGGTGCCAGCGGATCTGCCGAATCGTTCGCCAGCGGATCGAAGGTCACCGGTTCACCGAATGAGGTTTCCGGTGTGTCCGGCGTAGCGATCGGATCAGCACCCACCGCGATCGTGATGGTCGACGTTGCAGTTGCACCGTTGCCGTCCGCCACCTGGTAGGTAACCGGCGTTGCGGCACCCGTGAATCCTGCCACTGGTGTGAACGTCACTTCTCCATCCGCGGCTATCACGTACGTACCCTGGTCGGGCACGGTCAAAGTCTTCCCATCGAGTGAGACCGTTCCCGGCTGGCCGTCTGTCGGGAAGACCACGCTGGTCTCGTCGAGCGAGGTCAGCGGATCTGCCGTGTCGTTAGCCAACGGGTTGAGCGTGACGGGCGCGTCCTGGTCACCACGTGCGGTGTCCGGCACGGCCGTTGGAGCAGCCCCGACGGTCACTTCCAGCGTTGCGCTGTCCGTGCCGCCCGTTGCATCACTGACGCTGTAGGTGACCGGCGTTGCTCCGCCTGAGAAGCCGTCCTCGGGAGTGAATTCGATTGTGCCGTCAGGGTTTATTACATACGTTCCCTGGCCTGGCACCGTTAGCGTTTTACCATCCGACGACGGCGTCGCCCCGGCGGGCTGGTTGCCTGCCGGAAACACAACCGAGGTTGGCTCGATTGCTGACGCGGGATCCGCTACGTCGTTCCCGAGCACGTTGATTGGTCCCGTGGGCTCACCGAACGGGGTGTCGGCCTCGTCATTACCTGCGAGAGGCGATTCGCCGACGGCAATCTCAAGTTGCGCGGTGGCAACAGCGCCATTCTCATCCGTTGCCTGGTATGTCACCGGTCCCGCAATCCCAGTGAAACCGGGGGCGGGCGTGAAGGTGATGGTACCGCTGCCGGAATCAACCGCGTACACCCCTTCGCCGGGTACGGTCAGGGTCTTCCCGCCGTCGGAAATCACAGCGTCGGCAGGGAGACCATCGGGGGTGAAGATCACGGACGCGAGATCGAGGTCCACTCCACTGGCGGCGCTGTCGTTGGCCAGCACATCGACCTCAACGGCCGCACCCTCGCTGGTGAACACGGTGTCATCCGTGAGCGTCGGCAGTGGCCCAACGGTAACCGCGATGCTCGCGGTGTCGCTCACGCCGTCGTCATCCGATACCTGGTAGATCACCGGGGTTGCGTCCCCGGTGAACGTTGGAACAGGCGCGAAGGACACAACGCCGGTGTCTGGGTCCGCGGTGTAGACGCCCTCACCCGGCACCGTCAGCGTCCTACCGGCGTCGCTGACGACGGCACCCGCCGGCTGGCCGTTCACGGGGAAGGCAACGCTTTCGGTGTTGATCGGGGCATCCGCCGTGTCACCGTCAATCACATTGATGTCCACTGCGGAACCAGCGGGCGTGGTTGCCTGATCATTGTCCGCCACAAGTGGGTTGCCCACTGTGACACCCAAGAGTCCGACGGCGGTTGCGCCGGACATGGTTGTCACCTGGTAGCTCACGTCCGGTGCGTCCCCGGAATAGCCGGGGGCGGGGGTGAAGGTGATTTCATCATCACCGTTGACGGTGTACACGCCCACGTTCGGCACGGTCAACGTCTTACCGGCATTACTCACAACTGCACCCGCCGGCTGGCCTGCGTCAGGGAACACTACGGAGCCGTCCGTGGGAGGATCCAGCGGGTCGAAATCGTCATTCGCCAGCACATCGGTCGGGGCCGTCGGCGTACCGAAGGCTGTCGTAACGTCGTCGCGCTCGGTGGTCGGAGCTGCGCCAACGACGACGGTGATTTCCGCAGTCGCAGTTGACCCCAGGTCGTCTGCTGCCTGGTAGATGATCGGCGTGGTGGTGTCGCTGAAGCCGTCAACCGGCGTGAACGCAACCTCGCCCGTGACCGGATCAATGACGTAGGTACCTTCACCCGGCATGGTCAGGGTCAGCCCGTCATCGGACACATCCGCACCCACAGGCTGTCCCGTCTCAGGGAAGATCACGGACGTTGGATCGAGAGTCCGGCCAGAAGCAGCATCATCGCCATCGAGAACGTCGATGGGAACCGGGGTGTCGATCGGGGTATTGATCTGGTCATCGTCGAGGACTGGTGGGGCGCCCACCAGAACTGAGAGCGTAGCCGCAGACACGCTGCCGTTGGTGTCAGCAACCTGGTAGCCGATGGTCGATGTGCCGGAGTATCCATCCGCAGGGGTGAACGTCACGTCGCCGGATACCGAATCCACGGTGTAGGTTCCCTGTCCGGTTATGGTGACCGGACCGTCAACCGGCTCCCCCGAAGCGGGGTCAATCAGCTGCACTGTGGCAGGATCGAGCGGAGCGCCGCCGACGGCGGGGTCGTCGTTGTCGAGCACAGGGGCCGTCACGGGCTGGTTGAAGGCCGTCTGCGCGGAGTCGTCTTCCGCCAAGGGCTCGGGGAACACCGTAGCCGTGAGCGTCGAGGAGACCGTGTCACCAACATTGGTTGTGGCCTGGTATGTGACGGGCGTGGCTTCGCCGTCGAATCCGTCCACGGGCTCGAACGTCACCGAACCATCTGCCTGGACCGTCCAGGTGCCTTCGTTAGGAACCACGAAGCTGTCTTTAGCGACGCCATCGGCGGGGTCAATCAATTGGAGCGAACCTGGAACGGCTTCAACGCCAGCCGGACCGAGCGTGTCGTTGGAAAGCAGGTCCGCGAAAGTTACGGTTTCGCCGAACGGAGCATCTTCCGTATCAGGCGTTCCCACCGGGTCAGCCGGCTCAGCAACCGAGACGGTCAGTTGAGCACCTGTGGTGTCACCGAAGGTATTGGTCACCCGGTAATCCACCGGCGGCGCCTCGCCCGTGAAGGACGCGAGCGGTGTAAACGTAATTTGACCGTCTGCGCCCACCGTGTACGTTCCTACGCCGGCAACGGCAAGGGTCTTGACGCCGTTGCCAGCCGAGTCGACGAGCACCACGGATGTCACATCGAACTCAGCGAAGTCGTTGCCTGGGTCATCATTGGCCAGGACATCAATGGTTTGGGCGGTGTTGTAGGCGCCCGTTGCCGGGGTGTCATCGACCCCCGTTGGATCCACCGATGGCGCCACGCTGGTGACCTGCAGAGTCGTGGAACTGGTGTCGCCGTTCGCGTCCGACACCTGATAAGTCAGCAAAGTTCCCTCCCCGACAAAGGTGGGTTCCGGCACAAACGATATGGAACCGTCTGCCGGATCAACGGTGTACGTGCCCTCACCGGCGATCGTGACGGTGGTCTGTGGGTTGCCATCGGCATCAATCAGACGTACCGACGCCGGGTCCAAGGTGCTGTTGTTCGCGGTGTCGTTAGCCAGGATGTCGAGGGTGATGGTCTCGCCCTGATCCGCCGTCGTTTCATCCGGTTGCAGCGTCGGGGGAACCAGGATCGAGAACGTCGTCGGATCATCTCCACCCGCAGCCGCGGGATCGTCCGAGCCGATCGGCGTGCCGTTGAAGTCAGCCACTGCCTCATTCGTCAGGTCGTCGGCAACGGCGTCGTCGTCCACTGTGGCAGAGGCTGTAAAGGTCAGCGGTGTTTCACCGTTTGCGGTCGATGGTGCGGTGATGCCCTGGATAACCAGATCCTGACCGTTGATCGAAACCGTGCCGCCGCCCGGTGATGCGGGCGTGACGCCGTCAGGGTTCCAAGTCAGCCCGGGGGCAATGGTGTCAGTGAAGGTGCCCAACGTGACCGGGCCACCGGTGGGATTGGCGACCGTAAAGCTGAAGGTGATGGTGTCACCCTGCCGTACCGTCGTGGGGTTGGCAGTCTTTGAGATAGCGGGCGGGAGGCACGCGGTGGCGTCAAACGCCTGGACCTGCTGGGCACTGGAGATGTTCTCTCCCGCGTTCATGGCAGGGTCGTAACGCCAGATGGTCGAGCCGGTCGCGTTATTGAAGAAGTACATCCGGCCAAAGGAATCAGTCCATGATCCTCCGGCCGCGGACGGTGGTCCATCCCCTGTGATCCCAGTGACTGCGGCGGACACGCCCGTTGTCGGATTCACTGAGTACAGGGTTGCATCGCCCGTGAATATCCCATAAAGCAGTCCATTTAGAGGGTTGAAGGAGATGTCCGAGAGGATTCGGGAGGCTACCGGCCCGGTAACGGCCAACCGAGTTGCGGGACCTGTCGGGTTCGCGAGATCAACCGATGAAATGGTAATCGCGACTCCGCTGCCGCCACCAAGCCAGATGTACCTTCCCGCAGACGAGACCACTGCTGACGCGTTACCCGCGCTGATCGGCACGCCGTTCAGCGTTGGGCGTCCGAGCACCTCGTAGCCAACTGAGGCATCTTCCCCGAAACGAACAATATCGCCTGCAGGGTTGTTCCCGTAAACGTACCCGTCGAGGGGGTTGTAGCCGATGCCATTGACGTTTTCGGGCAGGACGCCCGAACCGATCGGTGTCCGGTTCACGGTGAGTGTGCCATCAGGTTGCTCGACGAAGCCAAGGCGCTCGAACCGACTTTGCGTCGCCCCTGCGGGCGCACTGACTATGACGCCTTCCGGCACGCACAGCAGGCGTTCCGGCACGGCGAATGCCTGCTGCGCCGGTGCTGCGACCAGCACGCCAGTGACCAGGAGAATTCCTGCGGTGAAGCCCGCAAGCACCCTCGGTGGCCGGTGGTTCCTATCTGCCGCATCGCGGAACGCTGCCCGGAACCCAGTGAAATACCCTGAAACTTGAGACCTACGCCGCACTATTGCTCCCTCACTAGCTTTCCCCAAATGCTGCTTGTTTTCAGTCCTATCACGCAGGTCTTCCGAGGAATAGCTGCTGGAAACTAATACGCTTCGGGTTATATATCCCGGGTGCGAACTCCAGTTCGTATTGCACTTAATGCAAAGCAGACTTATTGTTTCCGAGGAACATCTACAACTGGAGGCAATACAGCATGGCTATTATCGGATTCCTCATTGCCGGACTCATCATCGGCGCAATCGCGCGGCTCATCAAACCGGGCAAGCAGAACCTGGGCTGGGTCGCCACGCTCTTGCTCGGCGTTGTCGGTTCGCTGATCGGCGGCATCATCGCGAACCTGCTTGGCACCGGCGGCATCTTCGAGCTCAACATCATCGGCTTCATCGTCGCCGTCGTTGCGTCCGTGCTGCTGATCGGCGTCGCAGAGTCGATGTCCGGCCGCAAGAACCGCAGCGTCCGCCGGTAAAACGGGCTTACCCTTCACAAAAACTGCCCGCGAGTGCAGGCGCGCCGGTTCGAACCGGCAGCCCTGCACTCACGGGCAGTTTTTGTTGAGCACGGCGCGGGACGAGTGGGTAGGGAGCGATCAGCCTACAGCGCCTTCGCCGCCCCCAGCACCTTCGTCAGCGAATCCTTCGCGTCACCGAACAGCAGCGTGGTCTTCGGCGAGTACAGCAACTCGTTCTCGATTCCTGCGAATCCCGGGCGCATGGACCGCTTCAGGAACACCACCTGCCCGGCGTCGCCCACCTCGAGGATCGGCATCCCGTAGATCGGCGAACCCGGCGAGGTCTTGGCCGCCGGATTGACGACGTCGTTCGCCCCCACCACCAGCGCCACGTCCATGTTCCGGAACTCGGGGTTTACTTCGGACATCTCCTTCAGCGACTCGTACGGCACGTTCGCCTCCGCCAGCAGGACGTTCATGTGCCCCGGCATGCGTCCGGCGACCGGGTGGATCGCGAAGGACACCTTCACGCCCCGGGCCTCCAGCGCATCCGCCAGCTCCGCAATGGTGTGCTGCCCCTGGGAGACCGCGAGCCCGTAGCCCGGTACGATCACCACCCGCTGCGCATACCCGAGCATGACGGCGACGTCCTCAGGCCCGGACGAGCGCACCGGCCGGTCGCTCACCGCGCCGCCTCCCGCCGTCGAACCTCCCCGGAAAGCACCGAACAGGATGCCCGCCACACCGCGTCCCATCGCGGACGCCATGGCACGGGTGAGGATGGTGCCGCTCGCCCCGACCAGCGTTCCGGCGACCAGCAGCAGCACGTTATTGAGCACCACGCCCGACGCCGCAACCGCCAGCCCGGTGAACGCATTCAGCAACGAGATGACAATGGGCACGTCCGCCCCGCCCACCGGCAGCACCAGCAGCACACCGCCCACCAGCCCGAGCAGCAGCAGGACCGTAGCCCACACCACGCTCCCGGTCGCGGTCACGAATCCCGCCGCCACCAACAGAACGACGACGACGGCCGTCATCACCCAGCGCATCCCGCCGAACACGACGGGCCGGGTGGTCATGAGTTCCTGCAATTTCGCAACTGTGACGGCAGAACCGGAGAACGAGACCGCACCCACCACGAGGGTGAAGACGACGGCGGCGCGCACCCAGCCGTCGTCGTGCTCGGCCAGTTCGAGGATGGCCACCAGGGCAGCAGCACCGCCGCCCACGCCGTTGAACAGGGCCACGAGCTGCGGCATCTGGGTCATCTGGACGCGTCGGGCAATCGGCGCGGCAATACCTGCACCGATGATGATGGCCACGAGGATTGCCGGCAGGTTCTCGAGCCGGACCGAGAGGAAGACGGTGACGACCGCGAGCGCAGCTCCCGCCGCGCCGATCAGGTTTCCGCGGCGGGCTGTGCGCGGTGAGCTCAGGCCCTTCAGGGCGAGGATGAAGCACACGGCCACAACGAGGTAGAGCAGGGCAGTTGCCTCGGCGGTAAGGAGGTTCATGCCCCGGGCTCCTTCGGTGACGTTCCGGACTTCGCTGCGTTGTCTTTGGCAGGATTTCGACCCCGGAACATGTGCAGCATGCGGTCCGTGACGACGAACCCGCCCACCAGGTTGGCGGTCGCGAGGAGCACGGCGAGGAGCGCGAGCACCAGCGGCAGCGGCTCGGTGGTCTGACCGGCCACGAGGATCGCGCCGATCAGGATGATCCCGTGGATCGCGTTGGCACCGGACATCAGCGGCGTGTGGAGGGTACTCGTCACTTTCGAGACCACCTCGAACCCGACAAAGACGGCGAGCACCACCACGGTGAGCAGGGTGGGTAGGTCCATGGTCAGACTCCTCTCAGCGCAGCTTCGGTGGGTTGGTGGCGCACCTTGCCCTCGTGGGTGAGGCAGGCGCCGGCAACGACGTCGTCGTCGAAGTCCGGCACCACGCGGCCCTGAACCGTCATGAGCTCCACAAGATTGGCAACGTTCGCGGCAAACAGGCGCGAGGCGTCTGCCGCCATTGCTGAGGCCGCGTCCTTCAGCCCCACCAGGGTGACGTTTCCGCCGATCCCCGGTACGACGACGTCGTGCCCCGCCTTTGTGCCTTCCACGTTGCCCCCGGTCTCGGCGGCCAGGTCGACCACGACAGCCCCGGCGCGCATCCCGGCCACCATCTTGGTAGTCACCAGCAGGGGCGCGGGCCGGCCGGGGATGGCCGCCGTCGTTATGAGGACGTCCGCGGCGGCAATGTGCGGGGCAAGGAGTTCGCGTTGGCGTGCGGCGCGATCCTCGCTCATCTCGCGGGCGTACCCGCCGGCGCCCTCGATGGTGTCGAGGTCGAGGTGGATGAAGGTGCCGCCGAGTGAGGTGACTTCATCGGCGGAGGCGGGGCGGACGTCGTACGCGGAAACCCTCGCGCCCAACCGCTTGGCTGTGCCGATCGCCTGCAACCCCGCGACGCCCGCGCCGAGCACCACCACGCGCGCCGGCGGCACGGTCCCGGCTGCCGTCATGTAGAGGGGGAAGAAGCGGGGGAAGCGGATCGCGGCTTCGAGGACGGCGCGGTAGCCGGCCACGAGGGACTGGGAGGACAGCGCGTCCATGGACTGCGCGCGGGAGATCCGCGGGATCAGTTCCAGGGCAAAAGCTGTGGCGCCGGCGTTCGCAAGAGCGTTCACGGTTTGGAGTTCAGCCGACGGCGAGGCGAGACCAACGGTGATGGTGCCCGGCTTGAGCGCGCCCGCTTCCTCCGGAGTCAGCGGCGCCACATGGCAGAGGACGTCAACCTGGCCGAGGCGGGGTACGACGTCGGCGCCGGCCTCGCGGTAGGCGGCGTCGTCGTGCCCGGCATGGGTCCCGGCCTCGGCCTCGATGACGACTTCCAGCCCCAGTTTGGCGAGTTGGCGGACCGTTGCGGGTGTGGCCGCGACGCGCCGCTCGCCGGGTCTGGTTTCCCGTTTCACTCCAACCAGCACAGCATGTCCCCTTTCGGGCGGCCGGCATCCTTGCCTGGGCCGCTCAGACTTAGCATCACACAGCAGCGGCGGCCTTAGGAACAGACCTGCCTGCGAGTGTTGCGCAATCTTGATGACGGCTGCAATGACGAGGAGCTTCGACGCTGGCGGGTAGCGCGTCCGGCGAGCGTCAATCCCGGATGATGCGGCGCTCTCGTGCAACGGCGATCGCTGCCGTCCGGTTATCCACGCCCAGCTTCTCGTAGATGTGGACGAGGTGGGTTTTGACCGTGGCTTCACTGATGAAGAGTTGTCTGGAGATTTCCCGGTTGGATGCACCGGTCGCGAGCAGTTCGACGAGTTGCAGCTCGCGGGTGCTCAAGGCTGTCACCGGGTTCTGAAGGCGCCCCATCAACCGGGCAGCCACTTCGGGGGCGAGTGCGGTTTGACCCGCGGCCGCGCGTTGGACTGCTTGATGGATCTGCTCGGGTGGTGCGTCCTTGAGCATGTAACCACTCGCCCCTGCTTCGACAGCGGCGAGAATGTCTGCGTCGGTATCGTAGGTGGTCAGAATGAGCACGGGCGGACCGGCGGGTAGCTTTTGGATCTCGCGGCTGGCAGTCACCCCGTCCATGCCGGCACCCATCTGCAAATCCATCAGCACGACGTCGATCCGCTCACCGAGGGTCTGGGCGCGTTTGAGCATCACTATGGCCTCGGCGCCGTCGGCAGCTTCTGCTGCGATGGTCACGCCGTCGAGTTCGCCGAGCATGGCACGTAACCCGGCCCGCACCACGGGGTGATCATCAACCAGCAGGATCCGGATCTCACTCATGGCTTTCCTTGCCGGTGTCCGTTTCAGCATCACCGAGGTGTTCGGCCAATGGCAGACGGATGGCGACGACGGTCCCTTCGCCAGGCGTTGACTCAATATCCAGGCTGCCGTTGAGCGCAGCCACTCGTTCGCGGATGGATATCAGGCCGAACCCGGAACCGTCCGGGCGTTGCGTGGGCGTGCTCAGGGTTTCAGCGGCGTTGAACCCGATGCCGTCGTCGAAAACGTCCAGCGTCACGTCCGATCCCACAAAACTCAAGGAAAGTACGGAAGTGGATGCCTGGGCATGGATAGCCACATTGGACATCGCCGATTGGGCCGCGCGCAGCAGGGCCACCTCATAGGGCGCCGGCAACAGGATGGGTTCACCATCAAGCTTGAAACGGCACCGCAAATTTTGCCCCCGGGCCGCCGCCTGCCGTTCGGTGCTCTCACAGGTGCGCCGAAGGCTTTGAATCAGCGAACCTTCCTCGATATGCCCGGTGCTCAAACCACGGACAAAGCGGCGAGCCTCGGTCAGGTTCTCTGCGGCTGTCGCGTGGATGATCCTGACCCGCTCCTGCGCCAGGTCCGCTTGGTCAGCTTCGAGCGCCGCGTCGGCCGCCCGGGAAATCAGCACAATACTGGACAGCCCCTGGGCAAGGGTGTCGTGGATTTCGCGGGCCAGCCGTTCGCGTTCGGCCAGGGCGCCGGCTTCGTGTTGGCTGCGTGCGAGCTCGGTCCGGGTGCGGTGCAGGTCCTGCAAAGCCCGACGCTGGTTGACGCTTTCGGCATGAAGCGCCTGGTAGGCAAGGCCCATGATGACCGCGAAACCGGCTCCGAGGACTGGACCAAGAACCATGGCAATGTGCAGTTCACCGTTGTGGTACCACTGTGCGGCCATCACGACGACGGTGATCGCAGCGACCGCGACGATGGCATGACCTGTCTTCAGTAAGTGAAGATGCAGGAAGAACAGCGGGAACGCCAGCCAGGAAAAGTCAGGATGGATGACAAGCACGAACGCCCACAAGCCAGTGATGACGGCCAGCCATGCGGGCCCGTATCGACCCGCATCAACGATTCCCCAGATTGGACGCCCCTCGGCCGCCCGTTTCTCGGCCAATGTGCCGACCAAATAGACCGCAGCCAGCGTCCCGGCCAGCACTAAACCGCCGTATTTGCCTGCAGATCCCGGTTCACTCAAAAGCATCCGGACTGTGCCAACGGTGAGCAGCACTGCAAAACCGATATGCAGCCCGAGGCGCAAAATGCGCAGCACCAACTCGCCAGTGACAGCAGCACCGATCGAACTTTGGACAGGCATTTCCCCAGACTAATTGCGATCGCAGCGGCGGGCATCAACCGAATGATTGACCGGGCAATCAACCGTCCGTTGATTCGCGATCAACCGGACTGCCCATGTGGCGCTCCGCGAAAGCGCGGAAAGTGGAATAAGGCAGGAGAAACTGCAACTTTCCAATTGGAAGTCATGAAAGAAGTGATCAAGGAATGTATCTAGCTCTGCGGGATATCCGCTTCGCCAAGGGCCGGTTCGCCCTGATGGGATCGGTGGTCGCGCTGATCAGTCTGCTCTTGGTCATGCTCTCCGGGCTCACGGCCGGCCTGGCCAATCAATCGACGTCCGGAGTCAAGGAGTTAAAGGCAACCACCATTGCGTTCGGCGCCCCAGCCGGCAACGAACCCAAGGCTTCCTACACCGAATCACAAGTCACCGCGAAGCAGGTGAACCTATGGGAGCAGGCCGCTGGAGTGAGCCATGCGGAACCGCTGGGCATCACGCAGACCCGTATGCAGTCCGGCGGAACCACCAACGTGGCAGTCTTCGCTGCCGCCCCGGACGGCGAGCTCGCACCGGCAGCACTGGAGAAGGGTGAAGTAGCCGTTAGTGCCCAGGTTGCCGAAGACCTGGAAATCGCCGTCGGTGACACCGTCCTGATCAGCGGCACTGAGCTGCTCGTCGCCGGGATCATCGATAACCAGTGGTACAGCCACTCACCGGTGGTGTGGGCCGCGTTGTCCGACTGGCGGGACTTCGCCCATGTGTCCGATCCGGATGTCATCGGTACCGTCATCGCAGCCAACTACGACGGCGATGCCGCCGGTGCAATAGCCGTCGCAGACATTGATGCAGCGGCAGAAACGGTCAGCACAACGAAGACCGGCAGTTTCTCCGCGCTGGGTTCCTTTTCTTCGGAGAACGGCTCGCTGACAATGATGCAGGGCTTCCTCTACGGGATCTCCGCGCTGGTGATCGTTGCCTTCCTCACGGTTAGGACTGTCCAGCGCACCAGGGACATTGCCGTGCTCAAGGCACTCGGCGGTTCCAACGGGTACGTATTGAAGGACGCCATTACTCAAGCGGCCATCGTGCTGCTGGCCGGTGCGGCGCTCGGCGGAGGGCTCGGCGTCATCGGTGGAATATTCGCCGCACAGGCCGCACCATTTCTCACCACAGCCGCCACCACGCTGCTGCCCATCACCGGCATCATCCTGCTCGGCCTCGCAGGCTCCGCCATTGCCGTGCGCCGCGTCACCAAGGTCGATCCGCTGATCGCTCTCGGCGGCAACTAGGCAACCAGCACGGGCACAGCGCACCTACTCGTTCAGTGAAGGACAGGCCATGAACACCACCTATAACCCAGCCCTCAACCTTGAGGGTGTCACCCTCGAATATCCCGACGGGGAGAACGGAACTCTCAAGGCCCTCGACAATGTCAACCTCTCCGCCGCTGCCGGTACCGTCACCGCGCTGGTCGGCCCCTCCGGCTCTGGAAAGTCCAGCCTCCTGGCCGTCGCGGCGACCCTGATACACCCGACCAGCGGCCGGGTCTGCATCGGCGGGATTGACGTCACAACGTTGCAGGACAGGGATCGAACCAAACTGCGCCGGGAGAAGATCGGGATCATCTTCCAGCAACCGAATCTGCTTCCTTCGCTGACAGCCGTTGAACAACTGGTCATCGCCGAGCATCTCCGCGGTAGCTCCTCCAAAGACGCCAGGTCCCGTGCGATGGAGATGCTTGACGTCGTCGGACTCGCCGAATCCGGGAGCCGCCGCCCGCATCAACTGTCAGGAGGGCAACGTCAGCGGGTCAATGTCGCCCGTGCCCTGATGGGCCGGCCGGCGGTCCTGCTCGTGGATGAGCCCACCGCAGCCCTGGACCATGAGCGCTCCGAGTCGATAGTGCGCCTGTTGTGCCGCATCACCCGGGAATTCGACGTAGCCACCGTCATGGTCACCCATGACACCGAATTCGTTCCCCTCACTGATGCCGTTGCCACCATGCGTGACGGCAGCCTTACCGATCCCCGACTCATCGCCGCATAAGGCCCGCCCGCGGCAGATCATGTCCTCCTTTGCGCATCGAGCGGCCAGTTATGACGTGGTTTCGCGTTGAAACCGGTCATAACTGGCCACTCGATGCTTGCTGCGGTTCGGTCGGCCGGGTTACCGGCCGGAGAGCACCACGCGGTCCCAGCCCACGTACTGACCCTCACCGTCAGTGACCGAGACCCTCCGTGCACCCGGGCCGGCATCGGCGTCGAAGCTGAAGGTCACCTGTCCGGCGTCGTCGGCCTGGAACCAGCCCAGTGGCTCGGTGTCCTCGTGGAGGAAGTACCAGGAGCCCGCCTCCGGGAGCGTAAGGGTCACGTCCTCGCCGCGAACCACAGGAGTACGGGGCGCACCGAAGTCGGCCTCGCTGTCGTGCTTCAACTGATCCCTGGTTGGCACCTCAGGCGTGAAGCCGGGCTCGACGTCCAGCTGGTACGCCTCCGCGGCGACCTGAGCCTCCGCGATTCGGCTGCCATTGGCACCGGCGACGACGGCGTCAACCGCCTCGATCGCTCCGGCCTGCACCTGCGCCTCGGACAGAGTGAACGTCCGGGTGAAGGTGGTGGCACTATCGACGGCCAACTCGGGGACTGCGCCGCCCCAGCCTTCAAGCGCGACATCGGTCAGCCGGACATTGCCGCTGTTGGTGACCGTCACGCTTTGAGTCACCTCATCGCCGACGCTGTCCACGCCGTCGTCGTTTGTATCGGTGATCTCCGTGGTGACAGCCGTGGCTGCCAGCTCGGAATTGCGTTCGGCCAGGTCCGTCTCGCCGCCGTTGATGGTCAGTTCCTTCGACGGGAATCCCGCGGCACTGAGCGTCCAGGTGGTCAGCGGCACAAAGAAACCGTCTGCTGCTTCCTGTTCGGTAACGGTGTGGCGAGGGGTGCCGCAGGTGTAGTCATTCCCTGCCGGCAGCACGAGGAACCGGCAGTTACCCGGACCCGGCGGTACAAACGGAGCGAAATTGCCCGACGTCGGGACAGTCGCCTCGGTGACCAGCCCTGTGTTGGTCACATGGAAGGAATACGGCACCTGCTCGCCCGCTGTGTACGGGTTGGCCGCCAGATCGCGGTTGGTGTCGGTACGCGAACCAATGATTTCCGCGGCGAGGGCGTTCGCCTTGCCCGCAGAGTTCAGGAACAACGCCTGTCCGGTGAAGTTGACCGTCTTGGTCAGCGCCGGATCGGTGGTCGAGGTCGATTCAAAGGTTGCCGTCGGGACGAAGTAACCCCGGTCGACGTCCTCCTGCGTCACGGTGTGCTTCGCCGTGGTGCAGTTGTAGGCATCGCCGGCGGGAAGGACACGGAACCGGCAGTTCGGAGCGGTCGGCGGCAGGAATCCAATGTCGAAGTTGCCGGCTGTCGGTACGGCGCTGGTGGTCACCGTAGCCGTGCTCGTAACGCGGAAGTTGTAGGCAACCCGATCACCCACCGCATACGGATTCGTGTCCACGTCGCGGTTCGGATCAGCGGGCGCTCCCGTTATGGACAGCCCGACGGCGTCTGCCGCGGCCTGGAAGGAGTGCCGCGATTGTCCGCCCTGCGCTGCCGTGAATACGGCGTCGAGCTTTGACGCGGCGGCGGCGTTGTCGCCGGCTGTCAGCGGGACGGTGATGGTGGCCGACTCTCCTGGCGCGATTGCAGGTACGTCGACGACGGGTGCGGTCCACCCCTCCGGCGTGTCGATGGTGACCTCACCCGAAACAGCGGTTTGTTCCTGGTTCGAGATGGTCACCGGAACGTCCACTGCTTCACCGGGGGCGAGCTTGACGTCGTCGACCTCAAGTGGGGCACAGACGTAGTTCAACCAGGCGTCGTCGAACTTGGAGAAGGTGATTCCGTCGGTATAGCTGGACTCGTACAGGAGGCCGATCTGGCCGTCCTCCAGCCGCTCCAAAGTCGAGTATGCGGAGAACCCGGACCGGACGGACCGGACGGATGGCCACGTCTCACCATCATCGCAGGAGACGCGAACGGAGACGTTGCTGCGGGAACTCTGGCTGTTGGAGTTGGAGAAGATCAGCTTCTTCGCATCCGGCGTGCCCTGCGCGGCATCCGGAAAAAGCCGCGTGATTGAGCCGTTGTTGGTCGGGTCAGGCAATTCGAAGTCCTGCGTGACCGGCCCGTAGCTGTGTCCGCCGTCCGTGGAGATCGCTACCTTGCGGTATCCACCATTGCCGCTGTCCCGCGAGTTCAGCATCACGCGGCCGTCGGAGAGTTCGACCGTCTTGTTCTCATCCATCCGGACGCCAACGTTCTCGCCCTTCTGCCACGTGAGGCCGTGATCGTCTGAGTAGACGCTGTACGCCTGGATGGAGCGCGTACCGTCCGGCTGCAGTACGTCGCCGGCGTACTGCTGGATCAGGCGGCCCGCATACTTGCCGTACTTCAGCTGGATGCCCTGGCCGGAGGAGGCGAAGTTACTGCGCACGTCTCCGGGCGCCGGGTTCGCAGGATTGCTGCCGGGCTTCGTGGTTTTGGTGATGAGGCGTGGTTCAGACCAGGTGATGCCGCCGTCGTCGGACTCAATGACGGCAGAGCTGATCACGTTCCTGTTGGCGTCGTCATTGCCGAAGGTGCTGCCGTGGAAGCCCTGGTCCTTCGAATAGACGAAGAAGTTGAATACCTTGCCGGTCTCTTCATCCACGACGTAGCTGGGGTCGCTATAGCCGAACTTGGGCGACTCCTGGCCGGATGCGGTGACGGATCCGGCCGCGATCACCTCGATGGGGCCCCAGGTTTTCCCGCCGTCGGTGCTTCGGCGTTGGACGATCGAGTTCGGGTTGGGCGCATCGGCGGCGTTGAACGGACGGCCGTCCCAGGAGGCCAGCACCACACCGTCGCCAAGGTAGGCCAGGGCGGGGATGCGATAGGAGGCGAAGGGACTGATGAGTTCAGCGCCGAGGTTTGTTTCAGTGAACGAACCCGGTGGGTCCGCCGGTGCGAGCGCAGGCACCGGTGCGGCGTGGGCGGGTGCTGCGGTTGCCACAAGCACCGCAGCGATCAGAGTGGCGAGTCCGAGCCTGTTACGGCTGGGGGACCCGCTTTGTCGTTGCTTCATGGATGTCCTTTTCCTGACTTCTTTGTCGGTGGAGCTTCGATAGTGACGTACCACGTCCTATGTCTTCTACGTGAGATTTACCCCTCTTTCTCCTTTCCTAGTGCAACACCCGGGTGAATGCCCGATTCCGGTCTTCAAGAGCCTGCCTGCTGAGGTGCGCGTGCGGAGCAACCAGTTCGAACCCGTGGTACGCGCCGGGATAGACGTGCAGTTCGGTCGGAACTCCCGCCTGCAGCAACCTGGCCGCGTAGCTGATGTCTTCATCCCGGAAGAGGTCGAGCTCGCCCACCTGGATCAGGGCTCGGGGAAGCCCCCGCAGGTCTGCCGCACGCGCTGGAGCCGCATAGGAACTCACCTCGGCGGACCCGAACGAGGAACCAAGCAGGCAACGCCACGCAAACCGGTTCCGCTCCGTGCTCCACGTCGGAACTCCCGAGAACTCGGTGCCGGCAGGCGAGTCCTGAACGTCATCGAGCATCGGGTACATCAGGTACTGGAATGCGAGCTGCGGGCCGCCCCGGTCCCGTGCCATCAGCGTTACGGCCGCGGCGATTCCGCCTCCGGCACTGGAGCCGCCGATCGCAACCCGCTCGGCGTCGATGCGCAGCTCCACCTGTTGGGAGATAACCCACTCCAGCCCGGCGTAAGCGTCCTCAACGGGCGTCGGGTGCGGATTTTCGGGTGCGAGCCGGTAGTCCACCGCGATCACCACGCACCCTGTCTCTTCGGCCAGCGCTGTGCAGTACGGCTGATCGGCGCGAAGGCTCCCGCTGATCATGCCACCGCCGTGAATCCAGTAGATCGCGGGAAAGGGACCGCCCCCGGGCGGCGTGTAGCTCCACAGTGCAATACCGGGACCGTCGTGTTCGCGGCGCCTTACGCACGACGCTCTTTCGTTGAACGGCGGGATCAATGCCGCTGCGCGTGCGCGAAAGGTCGCTAGCTCCTCAACCGTTGACGGCGGCGGCAAGGTTCCGGAGTAGGCGAGTCCGTCGAGAAGTTCCGGAGCAACCCGGGCAACAAACGCGTCCGTCATTCTGCTCCCAGCGCTCCAACGAACCAGCTGGTAATGGAGGCGGGATGGGTGATCGCGGTGCCCACAACGACGGCGAATGCGCCCGCATCCAGGGCATGCCGCGCCTGCTCGGGGGTGGAGATGCGCCCTTCGGCAACGATCGGACAACCCATCCCGGCGGCCGACAACTGTTCGAGCAGCTGCAGGTCCGGGCCGGCTGTCTTCTCACGTTCGCCGGTATACCCGGCGAGTGTTGTGCCGATGAGATCCGCGCCCGCGCCGGCGGCAGCCAGCGCGTCATCCAGTGAACCGCAGTCGGCCATCACCAGCGCGTGGGACGCGGAATGAATACCGTGGATGGTCTCCTCAAGGGACGCACCGTCCGGTCGTGCGCGCCGGGTACCGTCAATGGCGACGACATGGGCCCCTGCGTTGGCACACGCCAGCGCATGCCGGAGAGTTGGGGTGATGAAGACGCCGTCGTGACCGTCCTTCCACAACCCGATCACCGGCACCTCAACAGCTGAGCGGGTCTGCTGGATATCGGCGATCCCCTGCACCCGCACGGCCGCGGCGCCGCCAATCACGGCGGACTGCGCAAGCTGTGCCATGGTGCGGGAGTCCCGCATTGGTTCTCCCGGATAGGCCTGACAGGAGACGATTAGCCGGCCGCGCAGGCTTTCGAGGTCCATCATGAAGTCACCTTCGCGGGTTGGTTGGTGAGTGCCAGGCGGGCAGCGCCGACGACGGCGGCGTGTGCACCCAGCGTTGCCGGGACGATTGGCACCTCTGCCAGCGGAGCCAGCAATTCAAGGCACGCAGCCCGCAACAGGGCGTCCCACCAGAGTTGCCCGGCGCCCGCCATGCCACCCCCGACCACAACCACCTCGGGGTCAAGGATGTTGACCAGACCTCCAATTGCCTGCCCGGCCGCAGCGGCGCCCGTGCTTATCGCTTGACCGGCGATCGGATCACCTGCGACGGCGAGCGCACAGACTTCGCGGGTGTTCCCGGCAGGAGCTCCCGCCGGTGCGAGGCGGAGGTAGGCCTGGAGAATAGCCGGCCCGGACGCGATTGCCTCCACATGTCCGGAACGACCGCATGTGCACGGCAGGGGGGCGCCGTCGTCGTACGCGTAGGGAGAGGCGAAATGGCCCACGTGACCGGCGGCGAAGCGCGCCCCCTGCTGGGCCACGCCGTCGACAACGAAGCTTCCGCCCACACCCGTGCCCACTGCCACGAGCAGAGCGCTCCGGCTGCCTGCGGCAGCGCCGATCCAGGATTCACCGAGCGCATGCGCGTGGACGTCGTTGACCGCCCTGCAGGGCAGCCCGATCCGCGCCGTGACACCCTCCGTTAGGCGTGTTCCAGCCCACCCGGCAATCGAATCGGTGGCGGACACCACGACGCCGCGGGTCGAGTCAATCACGCCTGCTGATCCGATGCCGACCGATTCGGGCGTCATGCCCTCCGCGTCCGCTTTCCGAAGCAGCCCGAGAACCAACTGTGCCGTGGAATCCAGAATGGCCCCAGCTCCGTCCAGGGCGGGCGTCGGCGTCTGGTCGACGAACAGCACCCGACCGTCCTCATCGACCAGCCCCGCGGCAGTCTTGGTCCCGCCAAGGTCGATGCCAAGCGCGTATCGCATGCCCTACAGCAGACCGTTGCGTTCGAGGATGACCTTGATCGCGGCAGTCTCGCTCGAATTCAAGGCGAGCAAAGGAGTTGACATGACGTTGGTGTCGATCACGCCCATGAGCATGAGCGCCGTCTTGAATGCGCCCAGACCGGCAGCGCCGGCCGAGACCCGCCCGGGGGTTGCGGCATAGACGATGTTGAACACGTCGGTAATCCGATCCTGCTCGCGTGCCGCCGACGCGAAGTCACCCGCGACGGCGGAGCTGTACAGCCTGGCGTACCCGGCGGGATCAACGTTCCCGAGCCCGGGAACCACACCCTGCGCCCCACCGAGCAGCGCGCCGTCCACCACGACCTCGTGCCCGGTGAAAATGTCGAAGTTGGGGATGTCCCTGGATGCGATGAGCAACTGGCGGAACGCAACGTCATCACCGGAGGAGTCCTTGACGCCCGCGATCACCCCGTCGCGGCCGAGTTGCACCAGCAGGTTCAGCGGGAGCTTGTAGTGGGTGCGTACCGGGACGTCGTAGGCGAAGATGGGCACGTCCAGCGCGGCGTGGACGGAACGGAAATGGGTTTCGGTTTCGTTCACATCCGAAATTGCGTAGTACTGCGAGGTCACTACCAGCGCGTCGGCACCGAGCTCCACCATGCGCCGGCCTTCCTCGATGACACGGTTGGTGGTCTGTTCATTGGCGCCCACAATGAGGGGCACCTGCCCTGCGTTCACGCCGGCGATCGTCCGGACGACGACGCCGCGCTCGTCGTTTGTCAGGTAAGGCACCTCCGCGGAGGAGCCAAGGACGAAAAGTCCGTTCACACCGCCGTCGAGCAGGTGCTTGGCCACGCGCTCCAGGGAGGAAACGTCAACAGCGCCATCAGAGGTGCGGGGTGTCACCACGGGTGGGATGACGCCGTGGAAACGGGAAGTAGGCGCGATTGCCACGATAGTTCTCCAGGTTCTAGCAGTTGGTGCTTGGTGGTCAGATGTGAAGCAGGCTGGGCGCTGCGCCCAACAGCTTCTTGGTGTAGTCGTTCGTCGGGTGGTCGAAGACCTGCGCTGCGGGACCTTCCTCGACGATCCGGCCGAAGTACATGACGCAGATTCGGTCGGAAACGTAGCGGACAGTCTGGATGTCATGCGAGATGAACACCATGCCCAGGTTCAGCTCCCGCTTCAGGTCGGAGAGGAGGTTGAGTACCTGGGCGCGAACGGACACGTCGAGGGCCGACGTCGGTTCGTCCGCGACGATCACGGAGGGATCCAGAGCCAGCGCTCGCGCGATCGCGACGCGCTGTCGTTGACCACCCGAGACCTGGCTCGGGATGACCTCGGCAGCGGACTGCGGAAGACCCACGAGGCTCAGCAGGTCCCGGACCTTCGCGATCCGGGTGCGTTCATTGCCGACGCCGTGAACCTGCAGCGGATCAACGAGGATGTCCTGAATGGTCATGCGCGAATTCAGTGCAGTGGACGGGTCCTGGAAGACCACGGAGACGTCGCGGCCGAATTGCTTGCGGACCGCCGCTTTCCGGGCCTTGACCTCTCTTCCGTGGAAGAGTACTTGCCCGGCCGTGGGTTCCTGCAGGCCCACCAGCACCGACGCGAGGGTTGACTTCCCGCACCCGGACTCACCGACAATACCCACGGTTTCGCCGCGGTGAACCGAGAAGTTCACGCCGTCCACCGCCTTGACGATGTTGGGGCGGAACAGCGTGCCCGTACGTGCCCGGTGATAGACCAAGACGTCCCTGAGCTCGAGGACCGGCGTTGTTTCGTTGCGGCTCATCGTGCACCTTCGGAGGTAGGGGCGGCGTTCACAAGAGCGTCGTCGTCGTTGGCGGTTGGAGCGGTGGGTTTGTGGTGACTGGCCCAGTAGTGCTCGTCTGTCCCCACACGGGTGAACTGAAGCACCTGGTTGGGATCAGCGTCGGGGCGCAGCGAGCGCTCCGCGAACCGGTCGCCCGCAGCGAACTCGCGCGGTGACGGCACCGTGCCCTGGATCTGGTGCAGCCGTTCGGCGTCGGCTTCGATCGAAAGGACGGCGCCGAGCAGGCCGCGGGTGTACTCGTGCTGGGGATTGCGCAGGAGCTCC
The DNA here is from genome assembly GCF_054511355.1 of Arthrobacter tecti. Lineage (NCBI taxonomy): Bacteria > Bacillati > Actinomycetota > Actinomycetes > Micrococcales > Micrococcaceae > Arthrobacter > Arthrobacter tecti. The sequence goes on along the minus strand of NZ_JBTNCT010000010.1, from coordinate 44,579 downwards.
GTGGTCCCGGCGGATTCAACCACCTGGCCGGCGTACATGACGGTGACCCGGTGGGCGAGGGAGGCCACCAGGGCCAGATCATGGCTGACGAAGACCATGGCGAATCCCAGCTGTTCGCGAAGCTCGTTGAGAAGGTCAACTACCTGCTTCTGAACTGTCACGTCCAGTGCGGTTGTCGGCTCATCCGCCACCACGATCCTGGGCGAGCGGGAAAGGGCCATTGCGATCAGCACGCGCTGCCGCTGTCCACCGGATAGCTCATGCGGATAGCTTTTCAGCGTGCGGTCCGGGTCAAGCTTGACCAGTTCCAGCAGCTCACGCGGGGTCTTGCGGCCGTTTCGCTTGGTCAGCTGGGTGAGCTGGTCCTTGATGAGCATGGACGGGTTCAGCGAACTCAGCGCATCCTGGTACACCATGGCGATCTGTTCACCGCGAAGGCCCCGGTAGAGCCTGGTCCGTTCCTTCGGGTCATTGGTCAGCAGTTCCTTGCCGTTGAACTTGATGGATCCACTGAGCTGGGCCGACGGAGGCAACAGACCCATAATCGCCAGCGAGGTGATGGACTTGCCGCAGCCCGATTCGCCTACCAGGCCCATGGTTTCGCCTTCACGGACTGTGAAGTTCACGCGGTCCACAATCGCTGTATCACCGTAGCGGGCGGGGAAGCGGATCGAGAGGTCTTTCACTTCCAGAATGACGGGAGCGTCGGGACTGACCTGCGGGAGGCGATCGGTGCGCGTGCTTTCGATTTCGGAGAGCATCTTCAACTCCACAGCCAGCGCTTCGAGTGATCCCGGCTTGTGGATTCCCGATCCCAGCGCCGCCGCGTGCTGGATGTTCTGTGCGTCGTCGTCGTGCAGTTCGTGCCTCTCACCGGTTCGCACCTCGTCGCCGTCCAGAACGGATGGCTGTGCGGGGGTGGCGGGAGCCGTCTCGGCGATCTGGCCGCTCCTGAGCGGCTCTTCCTTGACCGGAGCGGCTTTGCGGAGCTTCGGGTTGACCATGGCGTCGGTCAGGCCTTCGGCGAGGATGTTCAGCGCAAGCACCGTGAGCAGGATGGTGATGCCGCCGAAGGTGGTGGGCCACCAGGCGCCGCTGAAGACCACGTTCCTGCCATCGGACATCACGTTGCCCCAGGAGGCTGCAGGCTGCTGCACGCCGGCACCGAGGAAGGAGAGGGACGCCTCGAGGATGATGGCGTCGGCTACCATCACGGTGGCGAAGACCAGCACCGGCGCTGCGCAGTTACGGGTGATGTGCTTGATGAGGATGTAGAAGCGCCCGGCGCCGAGGACGCGTTCAGCCCGGACATAGTCTTCGCCGTACTGGGCCAGCACGTTGGCTCGTACAACTCGGGCAAGCTGCGGGGTGTAGACAATGGCAATCGCAAGAATGATCACCGGCACCGTGGAGCCGAACAGGTTGTTCGAGTGGTCCTTGAGCGCGAAGAGCAATGCTGCGGCCAGCGCGATGCCGGGGAAGGCCATCATGACGTCGAGTACCCGCATGATGCCCTCGTTCACCCACTTCCGCGAAGTGGCGGCCAGTGCGCCCAGCAGCGCTCCCAGAATGATCGCGAGCAGCACAGCTCCGAGCCCGATGGCTATGGATACACGTGCCCCGTACAGGATGCGCGAGAAGACGTCATAGCTGGAGCCGTCCGTTCCGAAGAGGTGCGGACCACCGGGTGGGAGGACGGGCGCTATTGACTCGTTCTCCTCGAAGGGCGCCAGTACGGGGCCGATGATGGCCACGAGGGTGATGAAGATCAGGAAGCCGAGGGCAATCTTGGAGCTGAGGGGAAGCGCTTGGAAGCGTGCCCCGGAATTGCTCAGGCGGGTAGCCAGTCCGTTTCGCATGGTTATACCGTCCGAATCCGCGGGTTGATGAGCAGGTAAAGAACGTCAACCAGGATGTTGACGAGCACAAAGGCAACGGCGATCGCCAGGACCGCTCCCTGCACGAGGTTGGTGTCCGACGTCGTCAGGCCGGTCACGATGAGGTCGCCCATGCCGTTGAGGCTGAAGATCTTTTCGATGACGACGGCGCCGCCAAGCAGGTAGCCCACGCGCAGACCCAGCACGGTGACGGGCGTGACGAGAGCGTTGCGCAGCACGTTCCGCGCCACGACGGTGCGGTAAGGGACCCCGTTACCGATGGCGGTTCGTACGTAGTCGCGGTCGAGTTCTTCAACCATGGATGTACGTACAACCCGGATCAGGGACGCCGAGACGGGGATTCCCAGGGCAAGCGCAGGTAGAGCCATCGCGTAGAGCCACCCGACAAATCCATACTGGTCCGCCCAGGCGAGCCCACCCGTAGGAAAGAGGGAACCCTCCGGCAGGGCGAACCACTGGATCAGCAGGATCGCGAGCCAGAACGAGGGCGTGGCAATCGCGGCAATAGAGAAGATCCGGATGACCTGGTCCGGCCACTTGTCGCGATAGAGGGCGCCGAGGACACCGAGGATGAGCGAGAGGACCACCGCGAGAAGCACGCCGAGCAGGGTCAGTTGAAGTGTGACCGGGAAGGCGGCTGCGATCTTTGTGGCCACTGATTCCTCGGGTGGGTTGGTCACGCCGAAGTCAAGGCGCAGCACACCGCCCAGGTACCGGAAGAACTGCACAATGAGGGGGTCGTTGAGCCCGCGCTCCTGGCGCCACGCGTGCTTCATCTCCTCGGTCGCCTCGGGACCGAGAACCGCGGTGGCGCGGTCGGCGGGCACCACGGACAAGACGATGAACACCATGATGGTGACGCCCAGGAGCATGAACGGCAGGGCTGCAAGCCTTCGCCCCAAGAGGCGGAATAACGTGGTCACTCTAAGTCTCCGTACGTTTCGCGGATTCCGGTGGGGCCGCCCGAAGACGTCCCCACCGGATTACGCGGTTCTACTTTCGGCCAACTCCGATGAAGGCAACACCGGTGGTGGGAAGTGGCTGGAAGCCGTCCAGTGCGCTGCTGTCCCAGGCAGTGGGCAGCTGACGGTGGAAGATCGGATAGAGAGGTGCTTCCTCTGCCACGATGTTGATGATGTCAGCGTGAACTGCCTTCGCTGCCTCGGGCTCAAGCCTGACCGCCTCGTCGAGCTTCGCCTGGACCTCTGCATACTCGGCCGTCTCGCTCCAGGCTGCCCGGTCCGTCATCCACGCGTCACCGCGGTAGAACCAGCTCAGGAGGATGTCGCCGTCGTTGCCGAACACCGAGGGGTCGCCCGGGGCGCACAGGACGTCGAAGTTGCCTCCGTTGACCTTCTCCGGTGCGTACACGGCCGCGGACTGCAGGATCTCAAGGGTGGTGCTCACGCCGATAGCGTCCCAGTTCTCCTTGATCAGGGGCACCACCTTGGTGACCCAGCCGGTGTCGGTGGAGGTCAGGGTTACCGTCAGGTTCTCCGCGCCGGCCTCCTGCAGCAGTGACTTGGCCTTCTCCGCATCGAAGCCGTACACGGTTGACGCCTCAGAGTATGAGGGGTGGCCCTCCTGGAAGTAGGAGGTCGCCGGAGCCGCATTCCCGAGGAGAGCCTTGGTGATGATGTCCTCAGTGTTCATGGCGTAGTGCAGTGCCTGACGGACGCGCTTGTCGGCGAACTTCTCGGATGCGCAGTTGAACATCAGGAACAGGAGGCCGAAGGACTGCACCGATTCGACGTCGACCTTGCTCTTCAGCTGATCAACATCGAGGTAGGGCACATCCTCGATCGCCTGCGCGCGGGACGGGATCGAGGCGACGCGGGCAGCAGGATCGGCGATGAGGAGCCAGGTCATGTCCTCTACCCGGGCCGGGTACTTGCCGTTGTAGTCCGCGAACTTCTTGAAGACGATCTTGTCTTCCTTGACAGCGGAAACGAGGCTGAACGGGCCGGTGCCGATCGGCGCCAGGTCGAAGCCTTCGGGGTCAGCCTCGACGGCGGCCTGCGGAACTACCTTCACAACTGAGATGCGGGGCCCGAAGCCGGGGAACGCGTACTTGAGCTTGAATTCGACGGTCTTTTCATCCACAGCCGTTACGGAGTCAATGAACGGGATGAAGCCGGCAAACAGCGATGCGTTCTCGGGATCGAGCACTCGCTCGAAGGAGAAGACGACGTCGTCAGTGGTTACGTCCTCGCCGTTGTGGAACTTCGCGCCATCGCGCAGGGTGATCCGGTAGGTCGTTTCATCGATCATCTCCGGTTCGGCCGCGGCAAGCGCCAGGTACGGTTCGCGGGTTGCGGGATGGAGTTCGATCAACCCCTCGAAAATGTGGAGGTTCGCCGCGAGCGGGGTGGCACCGGTGGCAAGCACCGGATCAAAGCCGGTAGAGAGCTGGTAGGAGATGCCGGCTTCAATCGATCCGGCCCCTTGTTCGCCGTTTTCTCCCGCGGGTTCCGGGCTGCCTCCGGGGCTGCAGGCCGAGATTGAACCGGCAAAAGCCGCGGCCGCGCCCATGACACCCGCCAGTTTCAGGAAATTGCGTCGGTTGGGTTCCTTCAGAAGGCCCCTGGGTTCAAAAGTGTTGCTCATCAATGTGCCTCACCATTCAAGATTGGTTATCGGATGTAGGATGTCCGATGCTATGACCTAACTGTAAGACTGATCACAGTCGGCGGTCAAGCGGATTGCGAAAGTCTCCCAATGTCGTCCGACATCCGATAACCTATGTTTAAGACTCATTGATCCCTAAGGAGAAAAACATGAGCGTAGATGCCCCGCTTCGCCAGGCCCGCTTCAGCGCGCAAGCTCGTTTACGCGCTCTACAGGCGGAGATCATGGACCTCATCCTTGAACGAGGACTTGAGGCAGGAGATCCGCTCCCGACTGAAAGCGAGTTGGCAGCTGAGCTCGGCATTGGACGCAACACGCTGCGTGAATCACTCAAGGTCCTGCAGGCGCTTGGGGTTGTGGAAATCCGCCATGGGTTCGGCATGTTCGTGGCCCCCAGCAATTTCGATGCGCTGACCGACGGCCTGACCTTCCGCGGCCGGCTCTCGCTTCGCCATCAAGGCAAGGAGGCCATCCAGCTCGTCGACGTTCGCCAGGCACTTGAATCAGGGCTGATCGGGGATGCGATGGAGTTGATGTCAGAGGATCATCTGACCGCCATCGACGCAACGGTGCAGCGGATGGAAGCTGCCGCCGAACGGGGCGAGGGTTTCGCTGAGATCGATGAGGAATTTCATCGTCAGCTGTTCGAGCCTTTGAGCAATGAGCTCCTTTCCAACCTGATGTCAGTCTTTTGGAAGGTTTACCGCAAGATCCACTCCGAGGTGGGAGGAGACCCGGTCGATCTGATCGAGACCGCGGCAATCCATCGGGACATTCTGTCCGCGGTTCAATCCGGAGACAAAGCGATGGCTGCGGAACGGCTGAAGCGCCATTTCGATGGAATTCGGCGCGAACTGGCCAAACTGACGGCGTGACCTTCCGCAGCCGGTACGAATATAGTCAGCAGGCTGCATATTTCCAGCCTCTGTTCAGGCGGCGCCTGTAGCATTGAAGAATCTTCGGGAATTGGGGACCCTCCGCGGCTGGGAAGTCGATTACCGACTTCAGGGACTTTTATGAGCATTGCCGCACCCGCCCGCACCGTTCGCGTGGCGAAACCGAACGACGTCGTCGCCTCCTACGCCACCCTCCTCAAGGAGGTGCGCAAGGAAGGCCTACTGACACGTCGTCGCAGGTTTTACATCTCCGTCATGGTGCTTCTCGCACTTGCTATGGGTGCCGCTTGGACAGGCTTCGCACTCCTGGGCGACACCTGGTTCCAATTGCTGATCGCCGGAGTCCTCGGCGTGGTCCTGACCCAGATCGCGTTCCTCGCACACGAGGCCTCCCACCGCCAGATCTTCGCCTCGCGCGGCGCCAATGACTGGTCAGGCCGCATCCTTGCCGCCGGCGTCGTCGGAATCAGCTACCAGTGGTGGATGAACAAGCACTCCCGCCACCACAACGATCCCAACGTGGTCGGCAAGGACCCGGATATCGAGGTGGACACCATCTCGTTCCTCGAGGAGGACGCCGCGAAGGCGAAAGGCATCCAGGCGTGGATTACCCGCCGCCAGGGCTACCTCTTCTTTCCACTGCTTACGTTTGAAGGCCTCAATCTTCACGCCCGCTCCATCGCAACCCTCTTCCGGCCCGGCGCGATGAAGGGCCGTTATGTTGAGCTTGCACTCCTCGCGGTACGGTTTGGCCTCTACCTCGGCATTCTGTTCTGGTTCCTTCCCATCGGCATGGCATTTGCGTTCCTTGGTGTGCAGCTCGCGGTTTTCGGCATCTACATGGGCGCTTCCTTCGCCCCCAACCACAAGGGCATGCCCGTCATCCCCCGCGACAGCAAACTCGACTTCTTCCAGAAGCAGGTGCTCACCTCCCGCAACATCCGCGGCGGAAACTTCATCAACAACGCCTTCGGCGGGCTGAACTTCCAGATCGAGCACCACCTTTTCCCCGACATGCCGCGCCCGCACCTGCGCAGGGCGGCCGTGATCGTCCGCGAGCACTGTGAGCGCCTGAAGGTCCCCTACACCGAGGTTGGCGTTGCGGCGTCCTACGGAGCGGTGGTTTCGTACCTGAACCGCGTTGGCCTCTCGGCACGCGACCCCTTCGATTGCCCCATGGTCAACCGCTACCGGCGCCGGTAGCACCCACCCGACCGACGACGACGGCGGCCCTCACCTTCCAGTGGTGGCCGCCGTCGTCGTTTCGGGGTGGATCAGCCGCCCATGCAGTCGTTGGTGCCACCGCTGTAGCAGGGCTTGTAGCGGTAAGTCTCACTCGGCTGCACAGGTTCAGCGGGATCCAGGTAAGAGCGCGGGGTGACCGCAAACAGTGCAGAGGCACCGGTTGCGCCCAGGAGCAGGAACGCGGCGAAGATGATGAACCCCGCGCGCCGCCACATGATGGTGAGTATCAACCCAACGACGGCGGCGGACACCGTGAACGCGGCTGTCCGGACGTAGCGGGCTTCTTCGTCCGCGCTTGGCGGGTCGGCCGGCTCCCAGATGGCGGATTCGGATCGAAACTGCGCCTGCCAGCAGCGCGAAGATGACTATGGCCGGGCCGACGGCGAACGTGACTGCGGAAAGCAGGCCCGTCAGGTCGCCGCCCATAGCTCCGAACAGCACAGTGTTTCCTAACAGCAGTAGCGCAAACGTGCCAGCTGCCACCCACACCGCCTCGATGAGTGCAGGAGTCCTGCTTGTGTTCTCCTTGATTTTCCCCATAGGTGTGCACCTTACTCGTCTCCGCTTGGCCTACAGTTTCAGGTCAGGAGAACGGCGGGACCGTGAGTAGTACGGCCCCGCGATCGCGCCCTATGAAGCGGCTCTCGCCGCCCGGGAAGGTTAGGCGTTCCACAGCCCGTAAGAGTCCGCCAGCGAGGAGATCTTCTGCGCACGGGCCAGACGTGGCAGGTAGGAGCCGTCACCAACCACCGCACCGGAAGCGTGGGCGTCGAGCAGTTCATGTGCCCACAGAATTTCGGACTCACTCGGAGATAGACCCTTGTTGATGGTGTCCGCAGCATCCGGCATGAGGCATAGTTTGCCGGTCATGCCCATGGATGCTGTGACCTTGCACGCGGCCAACAGGTCGCCTCCGAGCGCGCCGACCGTTGGGCCGTCGATGGGGCCCGGCAACTGACCCACGCGTGAAGCCACAACAAGCTTCGCCCTTGCATAAGCGAGTGCCATCGGATCATCCGAGGCACCCGTGTCCCGGCGGAAGTCCCCAACGCCGAAGGCCAGCCGGAACGTGCCGGGGGCGCTGGCGATTGCCGTCGCGTTCTCGATCCCGAGGGCCGACTCGACGAGTGCGAGCACCGGTGTTCCGGCCTGCAGGCGCATCGCGGTGTGGGTGACCTGCTCTGGCTTTTCGGTCATAGCGAGCATTACCCCGCGCAGGCCCGGCGCCTTGGAGAGGGCAGCGAGATCGTCCGCCCAATAATCGGTCTCAATCCCGTTCACGCGAACCCAGGCCGTCATGCCGGTAGAGAGTGCCTCGACAACCCGATCGCGCGCCTCTTTCTTCTGCTCCGCGGGCACTGCATCTTCCATGTCGAAAACCACTGAGTCAGCCTCCGAGGCAAGCGCCGGCGCGAAGTTGGCCTCCGATGCGGCGGACGCGAGCAACCAGGAACGGGACAGCTTGGCGGGAAGCGCAGCAGCGCGACTGTTTCGAAGGGAGGCCATACCTAGAACCTTACGCAACCGCCGTCGTCGTTATCCACCGCGTGACCCACCAGCACAGTGAACACTACGACCACAATGCCCGTTTGACCCCTACATAGCGCTTCCCTAAGCTTTCCGTAAAGCGATAAACAGATTCCACCAAACGAAAGAGGATCGCATGTCCCTGGCAACCGGAGATACAGCACCATCCTTCACTCTGCCCGACGCCTATGGCCAGCCCGTGAGTCTTAGCGAATTCCGCGGGCGCAGCGTCGTCGTCTACTTCTACCCGAAAGTGGAGACCCCCGGCTGCACCACCGAGGCCTGCGACTTCCGGGATAACCTTGCCTCCCTGCAGGGTGCCGGGTTCAGCGTGATCGGAATCTCGCCCGACACCCCGGACGAGCTGGCCTCCTTCAGCAGCAATCACGGGCTCGCGTATCCGCTGCTTTCGGATGCGGACAACGCCGTCGCAAAGGCATGGGGCGCGTACGGCGAGAAGCAGGTGAACGGCTCGACCGTCGTCGGGATCATCCGTTCCACCGTCGTCGTGGACCCGGACGGCAACGTGCAGCAGGCCGAATACGGCGTCGATGCCAAGGGCCACGTGACCCGGCTCCGCGAGCAGCTCGGCGTCGGGTAGCTTTTCTCGAATCGACTCTCCAATAGGTGACCGTTTCGGCTTCCAAAGAGTCACCTATTGGAGAGTCGATGCAAGCAAGAAGGCCCTCCCCGACTCAAAAGGGAGGGCCTTCCATGTTCCCGGACGGACGTGCTAGCACCCTTCCGGAGTCTCAGTGCTGAGTGTTGAGATAATGGCGTTATAGCGGCGCCAAAGGGTCATTATCTAAGCACTCAGCGGGGGGTTACGAAGCCCCGCGACGCAGCAGGCGCCCGGTCGGCTTCTCCAGGTCCAGCGTCTCCCCGCGGAGGAAGGTCGAACGGACGACGCCGGAAAGCGCCTTTCCGGCGTACGGCGAGATGGGATTCTTGTGGTGGAGCTTGTTGACGTCCACCACGAAGGTCTCATCGGCGGCGAAGACGGAGAAGTCGGCGTCGTAGCCCAAGGCCAGCTGCCCTTTACGCTGCAGCCGGGCGAGAGCGGCCGGACGCGCAGACATCCACTCCACAACCTGTTCCAGGGCGATACCCCGTTGGCGCGCCTCCGACCAGATCAGCGAAAGGCCGAGCTGCAGCGAGGACACACCACCCCAGGCCACACCGAAATCGCCGTTCTCAAGGTCCTTCAGGTCGAGAGTCGACGGCGAGTGGTCCGACACGATGCAGTCGATTGTCCCGTCGATCAGCCCGTCCCACAGCAACTCCCGATTGGACGCCTCGCGGATTGGCGGGCAGCACTTGAATGCGGTCGCGCCGTTCGGGATTTCCTCGGACAGGAGCGTGAGGTAGTGAGGACAGGTCTCGACGGTGAGGGAAACGCCGTCGCGCTTGGCCGTAGCGATCATCGGCAACGCGTCCGACGACGACAGGTGCAGGATGTGCGCACGAGCCCCCGTCCACCGGGCCCGCTCGATAACCTCCGCGATGGCAACGTTCTCCGCCCCACGCGGGCGAGAGGCGAGGAACCTGGAGTACTGGTCCCCCTCCGCGTGCGGCGCCCGATCGATGGAGCGCGAGTCCTCCGCGTGGACGATCATCAGCGAATCGAATGTTGCGAGCTCCGCCATGTCCTCTTCCATCTCGTCCGCTTCGAGATGGGGGAACTCGTCCACACCCGAGTGCAGCAGGAAGCACTTGAACCCGAACACGCCCTCGTCGTGGAGCGGTCGCAGGTCGGCCTTGTTGCCGGGAATCGCGCCGCCCCAGAACCCGACGTCGACAAACGCCTGAGTCTCGGCGGATGTCCGCTTCTGCTCAAGCGCGTCCACGTTCACGGTCGGCGGGATGCTGTTCAGCGGCATGTCGATGATGGTGGTCACTCCCCCGGCAGCCGCAGCCCGCGTGGCGGACGCGAAGCCCTCCCACTCGGTGCGACCGGGCTCGTTGACGTGGACGTGGGAGTCCACCAGGCCGGGGATCAGCGTCTCGTCCGGACCAAGTTCGACGACGGTCGCGCCGTCGAGCCCGTTGCCCAGCGGTTCCAGCGCAACGATCACGCCATCACGCACGCCGACCTCCCGCGGCGCGATGCCCGCGGTCGTCAGAACCATTTCGCCCCGGATCACGAGGTCATAAGAATTGGTCATTCGGTTCCTCCAACTCCAACGCCGGCACCCACACCGAGGCGGGCGGCTATGTCTTGTCCAACACGTTCCAGCAGCGGACCGGCGTTTGCAATGCATTTTCCAACATCCGGCTCCAGGTCCGTCAGCGCGTACACGCGCGAGAAGCCCGCGGCGGCAGTCTGTTCAGACGTGAGAGTGGTCCGCCCGCACACCGCAATCGCCTGCATCCCGGCGGCTGCCTTCGCGACGCCCAGCGGTGTCTTCCCGCCAAGGCTCTGCTCATCCAGGCTGCCTTCACCGGTGATCACCAGGTCAGCCCCGTCGAGTTTTTCTGCCAGTCCGGTGAGTTCGAGTACGACGTCGATGCCCGGCCTGCGCTGTGCGTTGAGCACCGCGAGCGCCGCGTAACCGACGCCACCCGCGGCCCCCGCGCCGGGTGCGTTCGCCTGCGCCCGGGCGCGGGGACCCAGTTCCTGCTCAAGCACTTCAACGAATCGGGCGAGGGCGTCGTCAAGGTGCGCGACGTCGTCGGGCGTTGCTCCCTTTTGCGGCCCGAAGACCGCAGCGGCACCCTTGGTGCCAAGGAGTGGATTGTCGACGTCGGACGCCAGGGTGATCTCCGTTGTCGCCAGGCGCGGATCCAGCCCCGAGAGGTCAATCCAGGCGAGGCCAGCCAGAGCCGCGCCGCCGCCGGGAAGCGGGGTGCCGGCGTCGTCGAGCAGGGCAGCGCCCAGCCCAACGAGCATGCCCGCGCCGCCGTCGGTGTTCGCACTGCCGCCGACGCCAAGCACAATGCTGGTGCAGCCACGGTCAAGCGCGAACCGAATCAACTCGCCGGTGCCGGTGCTGGACGCGATTCGCGCCCTGCGCACGCCTCCAGGAAGCACTGCCAGTCCGGACGCGAGCGCCATCTCAATCACTGCCTGCGATCCGCGGATGGCGATCGGCGCCTCGACCGGCTCGCCGGTTGGCCCCGAAACCGTGGTGATGTGCCGGCTGAACCCGGCGGCGAAGGCAGCATCAAGCGTGCCCTCGCCGCCGTCGGCTACCGGAACCAGATCGACGTCAAGGCCAGGATCCGCATTGAGGAGGCCCTTAGCCAAAGCTGAAGCGACCTCAGGTGCGGACAGCGATCCCTTGAACTTGTCCGGTGCGATGACTATCCGCATTCCCGTATTACACCAACCCGCTCAGACCAGCAGCGAGATAGCGGTGGGGGCGTCGGCGGCGGATTCGGCGAGATCCTCGAACTCGTTGATCGCGTCGATTCCGGCAGCACCCATCGAGATGTTGGTGACGCGCTCCAGGATGACCTCAACGACCACCGGTACGCGGTACTCGAGCATGAGCGCACGCGCCTTCTCGAAGGCGGCCTGCAGGTCGTCGGCCTCGCGGACGCGGATCGCCTTGCAGCCCAGGCCTTCGGCAACCTTGATGTGGTCCACACCGTAGCCGTCCAGCTCGGGAGCGTTCACGTTCTCGAAGGCGAGCGACACGTGGTAATCCATCTCGAACCCGCGCTGTGCCTGGCGGATCAGGCCGAGGTAGGAGTTGTTCACCACCACGTGAATGTACGGCAACTGGAACTGCGCGCCGACCGCCAGCTCTTCGATCATGAACTGGAAGTCATAGTCACCGGAAAGTGCGACGACGGTCTCCCCCGGGCTTGCCTGCGCCACACCGAGCGCTGCGGGTCCGGTCCACCCCAGTGGTCCGGCCTGGCCACAGTTGATCCAGTTGCGTGCCTCGTACACGTGCAGGAACTGGGCGCCAGCGATCTGCGAGAGGCCGATGGTCGACACGTAGCGGGTGTCCCGGCCGAATGCCTGATTCATCTCCTGGTACACACGCTGCGGCTTCACGGGAACATTGGTGAAGTTGGTCTTGCGCTGCAGCAGCGACTTCCGCTGCGCACAGTCCTTCACCCAGGCGTTCCAGTCCGGCAGGCCCTGCTGTTCCTTGCGTTCGCGCGCGAGACCAACCAGCCCGCTCAGGGCGGCACCGGCGTCGGACACGATGCCGAAGTCCGGCGCGAACACGCGGCCGATCTGCGTGGGCTCGATGTCGATGTGCACGAACGTGCGGCCCTTGGTGTAGACGTCGAGCGCGCCGGTGTGGCGGTTGGCCCAGCGGTTGCCGATGCCGATCACGAAGTCGGACTCGAGCATGGTCGCGTTGCCGTAGCGGTGCGAGGTCTGCAGGCCAACCATGCCGGCCATCAGCTCGTGGTCATCGGGGATGGTGCCCCAGCCCATGAGGGTAGGAATGACGGGGATGTTCAGCAGTTCGGCCAGTTCCACCAACTGCTCGGACGCGTTGGCGTTGATGATGCCGCCGCCGGCCACGATCAGCGGGCGCTCGGCCTTCGAGAGCATGTCCAGGGCCTTCTCCAGCTGCTTGCGCGTGGCTGCGGGCTTGTGGACCTGGAGGGGCTCATAGGCGTCCGGGTCGAACTCGATCTCGGTCTGCTGGACGTCGATCGGCAGGTCGATCAGCACGGGACCGGGACGGCCGGTGCGCATCTCGTAGAACGCCTTCTGGAACGTGCCCGGAACCTGGCCGGCTTCCATCACGGTGACGGCCATCTTGGTCACCGGCTTGGCGATCGAGGCGATATCAACCGCCTGGAAGTCTTCCTTCTGCAGCTTCGCCACCGGCGCCTGGCCGGTGATGCACAGGATCGGGATCGAGTCAGCCCACGCCGAGTAGAGACCGGTGATCATGTCGGTGCCGGCGGGGCCGGACGTGCCGATACAGATGCCGATGTTGCCGGCCTTGGCCCGGGTGAAGCCCTCCGCCATGTGCGAAGCGCCCTCAACGTGGCGGGCGAGGACGTGGTGGATGCCGCCGTGGGCGCGCATCGCGGAATAGAAGGGGTTGATTGCGGCACCCGGCAGGCCGAACGCCGTCGTGGCGCCCTCCTTTTCCAGGATCGCAACGGCTGCGTCAACAGCGCGCATCTTAGGCATGGTGTGTGTCCTTAAGGTTCTATTCATCGAGTTGGCAGGACACACCCTGTTTGGGCGTGCCTTCACGGCGTGTCCTGCCAAGTCGATGGGAACGGAAGTATGTTTATTTGCCGGACAGCTGGTTGATCAGCTTGAAGAGGCCGGAGTGGTCCAGGCCGCCGTCGCCCGTGTTGACGAGCGAGGCAACCAGCTGCGCGACGACGGCACCCAGTGGGGTGGCAACGCCGGCTTCGCGGGCGGCTGAGGTGACAATGCCCATGTCCTTGTGGTGCAGGGCGAGGCGGAAGCCGGGGTCGAAATTGCGGTCGAGCATCTTCTGGCCCTTCTGGTCGAGCACCTTGGAGCCTGCGAGGCCTCCGCCGAGGACCTTCAGTGCGGCGTCGGTATCTACGCCGTAGGCTTCAAGGAAGGCGATCGCTTCAGCGAGGACGCCGATGTTGACGGCGACGATCAGCTGGTTCGCGGCCTTCACGGTCTGGCCGGAGCCGGCGGGTCCAACGTGGACCACGGTCTTGCCGACGACGTTGAGGATTTCCTCCGCCGCAGCGAAGTCGGTTGCCTCGCCGCCGACCATGATGGATAGAACGCCGTCGATGGCGCCCTGCTCGCCGCCGGAGACGGGCGCATCCAGTGCGCGTAGGCCTGCTTCCCTGGCTTCCCCGGCCAGTTCAGCGGCGACGTCGGGGCGGATGCTGCTCGCGTCAATCCACAGGGTGCCCTTCTTCGCGTTGGCGAAGACGCCGTCTTCGCCCGTTACTGCGCCACGGACGTCCGGGGAGTCCGGCACCATGGTGATGACGACGTCGGCTTCCTTCACGGCGTCGGCGATGCTGGTTGCGCCGTGGCCGCCTTCGGCGATGAGCTTGTCAATGGCGTCCTGGCTGAGGTTGAAGCCGGTGACGTGGTGGCCGGCGTTGACGAGGTTCTTGGACATGGGCAGGCCCATGATTCCGAGTCCGATAACTGCAATGTTGGTCATTGTGCTTGTCCTTTGTGTCTGTGTGTCATCGAATCAGCAGAAACGGCTAGTTGTTTCGGTTTTTATAGTCATTTCTGCTGACTCGATGGAGATGATGGGTTAGCGGGTGGCGTGCTGGCGGATGGCCCAGTTGAAGGCCGTTTCCGCGGGCTCCTTGTACTCGAGCCCGATGTGGCCCTCGTAACCGAGTTCGCGGCTGCGGGCAATCCATTCGCCGAGCGGTAGCTCCGCGCTTCCGGGTGCTCCGCGGCCCGGTGCGTCTGCGATCTGGATGTGGCCGAAGTCCTTGGCATGGTTTTCGATGACCTGGCCGACGTCGTCGCCGTTCACCGCGAGGTGGTAAAAATCGGCGAGGAGCTTGATATTGCTCCTACCCGTCTTCGCGATGACATCGAGTGCGTCCTGTGCACTCTTCAGCGGGTAACGGTCCGCGCCGCTGACGGGCTCGAGGAGAACAGTGCCGCCGATCTTCGCTACTGCGTCAGCGGCGAAGGCCAGATTCTCGACGGCGACGGCGTCCTGCTCCTCCGGCGTCGCGTTATCCACGCGGTTGCCGTAGAGGGCGTTGAACGCCTTGCAGCCCAGACGCTCACCGATTCCGACGACGACGGGAACGTTCGCACGGAACTCCGCCTGGCGTTCGGGCCAGGAGACCAGGCCGCGATCGCCGCCGGGCATGTCGCCGGCGTTGAAGTTGAGCCCGGTGAGCTGGACGCCGGCGCCGGTGATGGCGCTCTCGAATTCGTTGAGTTCCTGCTCGGTCGGCGTGGAGGTGCTGAACGGCCACCAGAACTCGACGGCGTCGAAGCCGGCCTTCTTCGCAGCGGCCGGGCGCTCGAGCAACGGCAACTCGGTCAGGAGGATGGAGCAGTTCACGGTGTACGTCATCGTCAAGTCCCTTTGATTTCGTATTGTGGAAGTAAAATTCTGTCTAATGAAATAGTAGGGGTTTCTCAGGAGTTACGTCAACCGCCTTGAGAGGGCGGTTGGCGTCCTGAACACAGAAACTGCCCGGACCTTCAGGACTGCCGGTTCGAACCGGCGCATCTGAACGTACGGGCAGTTTCTATAAGGGACAGCCAGATCGGCGATGAGCGGCGGTCAGGCCGCGATCCGCTGCTCCGCCCTGCTAAGCGCGGACAGGATCCGCTCCTTGAGCCGTGACTCGTCGAAGAGGTCTTTCCACTCGATGCGGATGAACATCCAGCCGTCCTCCATCAGCGCTTTCTCACGCCGCCGTTCCTGGAAGATCACCTCGTCGGTTGCTGCGTAGTCGAAGTACTTGGTCTTACCGTCGAACTCCAGTGCGAGTTTGATTCCCTCCCATGCAAAGTCCAACCGGTGGGTGCCCTGACAGGAGTGAACGTGCAACTGCTGAACCGGCATGGGCATACGCATGACGCGAAGGAAGTTGAGGGTGAGGGTTTCGCCAGGCGATTCCGAAAGCCCGCTGGCATGCTCCATCACGGCCCTCGCCCTGTGCACGCCCTTGCACCCAGCGAGCCTGTCGATAGTTTCACCAATTCTCACCCGGTCAGCACCCATCCATAGTGCATTCTCAGCAATAACCAGCGCCTGCTTTAACGGCAGTATCCGAGCGCAGTCCACAACTGTGCGCTCCAGCGAGGTAACTTGCAGCTCCGCCTGGCGTGTCACTTCGAAAGGCTCCAATGAGGCCTTATGGCTGCGCACATCCGGAGCATGACTGGTTGCCGAGACGTTCGACAGCTGCGTGAGGTGAATGAGGGAATCGACATCCCACAGATACAGCTTATGAGCGCGGGCGGCGGAGGTGTGACTATAGGTTGCCGCTCCCCCGCCGGGTGCAACGGTGGCCAGTTTGTGAGCGTAAATCATCTGGAACGCTTGGGCTTTCGGCGACATTGCTCTCCAGAACTGTGCGTGCATGTAACAGCCCCTGCGCAACCGAACCAACTGCTTCGATCTCACGAGCGCCTGAATGTTCAGAGTTGTCAGGCCGCGGTCCTTCAGTGTCCCGGTGAGCCACAGAGCGTTCTTATCTGTGAGCCAATCTGGCGAGTTCATTCCTCAAGGATGTGCCGATGTCGACCGTTCACGGGTGGCATTACTGCGTTATGTGGATAACTCGCCTGGCATCCGTGTTCACAGAAACTGCCCGTACGTTCAGAACCGCCGGTTCCAACCGGCAGGCCTGAACCTTCGGGCCGTTTCCTCGCGGGCCGCACTGGAGGACGGAAGGCTCATCGGCGCGATAGCCTTAATGGGAGAGGGGAACGATGCACCAGGCGAGCAACAGGAACGACGAACCAACCGCCATGATCGAGTGGCCGCGGCCCTTGAGCGCCGAGGCCCTCAAAGCCATCAAGGTCGTGCTCATTGGCGGGCTCGTGATTACCGCAGTGATTCAGATTGTGCCGTTCCAGCTGCTCGGCGGACTGGCGAACAACTTCTTCACCATCCTGCTGGTCCTGTCCTGGATCGGTCCCGCCCGGCGCTACTTCCGCCGTCGTAGTGAGGAAAAGGGCGCTGCACCCGAGGAGGGCTGAAGCGCCGCTAGTTCAACGAACCAAACGGACAATTTCGACGGAAGTCCCAACGATGTTGTGCATGGCCGCGGCGCCGTCCGGGACGAACCCATTGCGTTCATAGAAGGCTCGCGCCCTCGGGTTGTCCGCAGCCATCCACAGATAGGCGGGGGCTGTTCCAATACCTGCGTTCAGCAGGTGCTGGCCAACTCCGGTGCCGTAATGCTCCGCCACAACGTAAATCCCTTCCACCTCGGTGGGCCTCGGACCGTCATCGTCGCGGCCGTCTCCGACAGCGATCCAGCCGACGATTTCGCTCTCGACCCTGGCGGTCCAAATTTTCGTCCGATCATCGTTGATGATGTCCACCCAGCGCTTCGCTCTCTGACCGACGTCGAGGGCGGCAAGCTCGTCGACCGAGGCCAGATGCGCGTAGGCTTCCTGCCACGACCGGACATGAACCCGCGCGATTCCGCAAGCATCGGTAACAGCTGCGCTACGGATTTCCACATCTGTCATGGTCACAACCTAACTGCTAGCCCGCCAGGGAATCGCCCAGGAGGGTTCGCGCGTGAAGGATGCGTACGCCGTCGCGCGTGCTGCTGATCAGCCCGGCTTCCCGGAGCGCCCCTAGGTGATGTGAAGCTGTCGAAACGGCGAGCGAGCAGAGGTTGGCGGTCTCCGATGTCGAGCGCGGACCGGTCAGACACAGTAGAACGCGCGCTCTCCCCTCTCCCATGAGCGCCGACAACGCTCTCTCGGCCGACGTATTCGCTTGATGCCAGGTGTTGGCCAACGCCTGCACCGGATAGAAAAGTGTGGGCTGTACCGGCTTTTCGGTGAGGACCGAGCACCAGGGGCTGGCGAACACACTGGGAACAAGGAGCAGCCCGCTGCCTTCGCAGGGCACGAACTCCGTCCAGCTGTGCATGCGTACGCGGACGCTGTCGCCGTGCCAGCTGACGCGCTCGTGCAGGGAGGCGATCATCGCCGTCGTGCCCTGTTCGGCAATACTCCGCGAGCGCTGGGCGATGTCCGCGAGGAGGATGCGCCGAAGTTGTTCCCAGTGCGGCGCGATGAGCGCAGCCCACAGTTCCTCCCAGGCGTCACAGATACGGCTCAGTGACCGGACCGGTTCCCGGATCATGGCGGATACGCGTTGGTGCCGTTCGCCGGTGGCGAGTCTGAGCACTTTTGCCAGGTGGGTCTGCACGGTATCCGGCTGTATGAAGCGCATGTGCGCGATTTCTTCTTCGGGTGTGGTGTCGCCGGAGATTGGGCCGGTCAGGAAGTCGGGGAAGTAGCCTGACGGCGCGACGAGCAGCCTCATCAGGTTGAACGCTTCCGCGGGCACTGCATCCCTGACTGTTCTCAGCCATCCCCATTGGAGCGGCCTGCTGCCCGCCGACTGCAACGTACGAACGGCGTGCGCGAGCTCGTGGCCCGGTGAGAGTCCGAAGCGCAGCAGTCCAATGTCGTCCGCGCCGAGACTGAAGGTCACGATGTTTCGATCCACATCGAAAGAGTAGCGGGTCCGTTCAGAGCGTCCGAGACTATTCATCACAACGACGACGGCGCCACCGACGAAAGGCAGTCAGACAATGGAAACGACGCACACCATTCCGGCGGAAGCGCTCCGGATGCCGGAAAGTTCGACACTGCGGTTCGAGGGGTCCGACTTCGGCTCCGGCGTCTCCTTCTTCCTCGTGGACGCCGAGCCCGGGAAGGGACCGGATCTGCACCGCCACCCCTACAGCGAAACCTGGGTGGTGCTGGGTGGAGAGGCAACGTTCGAGGTCGGCGGAACCACGTTCACCGCGGTCGAGGGTGACACCGCGGTGGTGCCCGCTGACGTCTGGCACGGGTTCAAGAACACCGGCGCGTCGCGGCTGAAGATCATGTGCATTCACGCATCGCCGACGATGATTCAGGAATGGTTAAACCAGTAAGGAGAACACCATGTCATTTCAGGCATACCTCGATGCGATCGAGGACAAGACGGGCCGAACACCTCGTGAGCTCGTGGAGCAGGCGAAGGAACACGGTTTCGATGATCCAGCGGTGAAGGCCGGCGTGATCGTGGAATGGCTCAGGGAGGACTACGGGTTGGGGCGCGGGCACGCGATGGCGCTGGTGCATGTGGTCAAGAAGGGCCCTACGATCAGCGAGAAGCATGTCGGCTCCGATGGTGCCCACCGCGACGAGTCCGCCGAGCTGTGGCTCGATGGGAAGCAGAACCGGCCCTAGCGTTACGTACTCCTCCGGTCTCAGACGTTCAATACGCGTATTGGCGAGCCCTCGATGAACGCCTTCATGTCCTCGACAGCCTCCCTGAAGTAGGTGCCCAGGTTCTCAGCGGTGACGTATCCCAGATGTGGCGTAAGGAGCGAGCGGGGCGCACTACGCATGGGATCATCCGCAGGTAGGGGCTCCACATCGAAAACATCGATGCCCGCACCCGCAATCCTCCCGTCGCACAATGCTGAATGGAGCGCTTCCTGATCGACGATTGCCGAGCGCGACGTGTTGATCAGGAGCGCAGATGGTCGCATCGCGGCAAGTTCACTCGCTCCGATAAGTCCGTTCGTCCTCCCACTGAGTTTCAAGTGGATGCTGACGACGTCGCTGCCTGAAAGCAACCCATTCAGGGAGTCGGCGCGTCGGGCGCCTACTTCCTCGCATCGCTCATCAGTGAGGTTCGCGCTCCATGCGAGAATATCCATTCCGAACGCCTGCCCAACCTTCGCTACCGCCGATCCGATCCTGCCAAGTCCGATCACCCCGAGCGTCCGCCCGTGCAAATCTGAGCCAACTGTCGTCTGCCAACCTCCCCGGCGCATCGAAGCGTCCTCGGCGACCAGGTTCCTGGCAAGACCGAGAATGAGCGCCCATGTCAGTTCGACTGGCGGGGTCTGGCTGCTGGCAGTGCCGCTCACAACCACCCCGAACTCGCGGGCAGCAGCCATGTCGATTGCTGAGTTGCGCATTCCCGTGGCCACGAGAAGCTGCAGGCACGGCAATCGCTCGAGCACGCGACGCGGGAACTCAATACGTTCCCGCAACGTCACCACGATCGCAGCGTCAGCGATGAGCCCTACCAGTTCGTCCTCGGATGTGCGATGTTCAGCAACGCTTGAGACGTCGACCATTTCCTCGATGGACGACCAGTCCGCACTCGCAAGGGCGACGCCCTGAAAGTCGTCGAGCACAACACAGCGCAGCCGGTCCGTCATTTTTCCTCCTTGTGCAGGCCAATCAACAGCCACCACGCTATATCCGAATGCGCTCGCGGCTGGACTAGGTTGGGAGGATGCACCTGGACCGTCTCAGCGAGCTCCTCGATGAAGTATCCGTGACCTATGCCGAGAAGAACGGCATCGACCGAACGCCGGATTGGTTCACCCTCAAGCTTCAGGAAGAGCTCGGCGAATTGACCCAGGCTTATCTCATGCAGCGGGGTCAGGCGCGGAGCAAAGGCTTGTCCGCTGCAGAGCTGCGGTCCAGTATGACGGACGAGGTCGCCGACGTTTTCGCTCACGTGCTCCTCCTTGCCAGGCATCACGACATCGACGTGATCGAGGCTGTGGAGAAGAAGTGGCTCAGCTACCATCCGTCCCGTTCCCCGCGGTGGGCACGCGGCGACACCATCACCTGGTCCTACCGCAATCCTGATTTCCCGGACCTGATCGATTGCCGGCCGGTCACGGTGGTCGACGACGGCGACAAGGGGCTGGTCCTTTGGCTCGCGCCGCGGACGCGGATGCTTCATCACGTGCTGGCCGACGGCTCTGAGATCAGGTCCGCTGAGGGCTCCGACCGTTTCACGTTTCCTCAAGCTCAGGCCATGCGAACGTGGATTGGCGGCGGGATACTGGTGGCTATCCAGCCGGACACCATGTACTCGGTCTGGTGCTTTGAATCGCAACCCGGCGTGCGGGACAACTACTACGTCAACATCGAGGAGCCATTTGTCCGAACCCCGGAGGGGATTGTGAGCACTGATCTGGTCCTCGACGTCGTCGTTTCCCCGGACCGGAGCTGGAGGTTCAAGGACGAGGACGAACTCGCCTTCGCCCACGAAGCCGGGGTGTTCGACGACGCCGCCCACGCCCGCATCCGACACGCGGGCGAAGAAGCTGTTGCCGCCGTCGAACGCTGGGACTATCCGTTCAACGCAGGCTTCGAACATTTCGAACCAGATTCGTCCTGGCCCATCCCCGAGCTTCCATCCGACGCGACGTGGCAGTACGAGACGTGATTCAACGTGCCACTCATTAACCCGTACCTTCCGCCCGGCTCGCTGAATCGCGGGTCACAGCCCATTCTCGCTCTCGGTGTGCTGACCCTGCGGCCTTGGGCGGACAACGACGCCGGCGTCGTTGTGAGTGCCTACACCGACCCGGACATTGCCCTCTTCAACCGACGGTCAATTGCCACGGAGGCGGAAGCGCTCGAGTGGATAGGCGGCTGGCCACGGCGCTGGCAGCGGGAGAACGGCGCCAGTTGGGCAGTGTGCGACGGCGAAGGGGCCGTCGTCGGGCGTGTTGCCCTGAGCCTGCTCGACCTCTTCGAAGGTGACGGTGAATTGGGATACTGGGTCCTGCCCGCGGCGCGCGGGCAAGGTGTGGCGCCGGTTGCGGTTGCGGCGCTGAAGAGGTGGGCGTTCGACGTCGTTGGTTTGAAGCGCCTTCAGCTCACCCACTCGACCCAGAATCCCGCGTCCTGCCGTGTTGCTGAGAAGACGGGTTTCATGCTGGAAGGGACCAAGCGGAGTGCGATGAGGCACGACGACGGCTGGCACCACATGCACCTGCACGCCGCAATCAATGAGTAGCGCGTGGGAGGATGCGCTCGACTTTGTGCGCGGTACGGTCTCGGGCCCTCCACTCGATCCTTCACTCGCGGTGACGCTGCATTTCCACCCCGACCGTCTGGTCGGTGACACTTCCCTCCTTGAGCGGCTGGCATCGGATCCGGTGTACCGCTCGCAGTTCGAAACGGGCACCACCAACGGCGGCCTGACCGCCTATCCCGGCGGTGACAGGTGGCACTGGGAGGACCGGATGTTCGGCGGCGTTTATAACTCGGCTCCCGCTGCGGAGCGGCCGAAGTACGGGTCGCTGAACTATCGGCGTCGTTCGATTGGGGGTTCAGCGCGGTTCGGATCTTCGCACTTCCGGCTGGCGCAGAGTGAGCTGGGACGAACGACCTTCTGTTACCCGGACAGCAGCACGCTCCCCTCCCATTTCGGAACGGCCGAGCACATGCCGCTGATTCGACTGGCGGAACAGGGAACGTTCGACGTGCTGGATGATCACATCGAAGCTCACGTTCACGGCCCGCTCAGATTGGGTGAGCACCTCGAATCGCTCGTGCTCGATCCGTCGTATCGGGGCACGCCCGTGGAAGACGCGGCCCATACATTACCCATTCGCCTCACCTGGCACGAGGGATTCCGGTTGCACGTGGATGAGCTGCAGCAGCACGCCGAGTACCGCGGGGCCGAAGTGGTTGCGGCCGGGCTGAGCATCGCCGTCGATGGCTGGCTGGACCCTCGCATCATCGGCGAGGCAGTAAAGCAGCAGCGCTTTGACGGGCAGACACTCAAACGCGTCTGGCACTGCGTGGCGCGGTTCGGGTACCGCTGGGGTGAATAGCTTCCTGCCGCGGCTCCGGCGGGTATTGCTCCCTTTTGGAAAGTGCATGCAGAGAGCACTTCGCCCTCAACGCAGGCGATGAGTGCAGTGCAGGCGTTTCCTGGAAGTGACCACCGCGTAGGGCAACGGTGCCAAGCGAAGTCGGAGCCAGCAGAACGGTCACTCCCAGCGACGCGCGCCCGCCCCGCCTCGTCCCAGCTCGTCAGCAGGGTTCTGCAACGTGCACGACTTCAGGCTCAGACAACCGCACCCGATGCAGCCGTCCAGATCCCGCCGCAGATGCTCCAGGGCGGTAATCCGCGCATCGAGCTCCGAACGCCACAGACTCGAAAGCCGCGACCAATCCCGCTTGGTTGGCGTTCGCCCCTCCGGCAGCGAGTCCAACGCCCCACGAATGTCCCGCAACGGAATTCCAACCCGCTGCGACACCCGGATGAAAGCCACCCGCCGCAGCACATCCCTGCGGTACCGCCGCTGATTTCCCGACGTCCGCTCCGAAGAGATCAACCCGCTGCGCTCGTAGAAATGAAGGGCCGACGGCGACACCCCACTCCGCGCCGACAACTCGCCGATACTCAACACAGAATGAGGCATCGATCACCTTCGGTTGGAACTGATTGACCTCAACCATAGTTGAGGTTCTACGGTTACGTCCATGACAACAAGCCCTACCGCCGGCCCGCCCGGAACCGCCGGAATCCCCGGCATCCTCCACCCGACCTACCGGTGGGTCACCATCGGGACCTTCGCGCTCGTCTTCCTCGGTGCGTTCGAATCCCTCGCCGTCACAACAGTCATGCCGCTGGTGAGCCGCGAACTCGACGGCGCCGCCCTCTACGCCCTGGCGTTCGCCGGACCACTCGCAACCGGCGTGATCGGCATGGTCGCGGCAGGCAACTGGTCCGACCGGCGAGGACCCAACACACCGCTATACGCGTCCGTCGCCGCATTCGTGGTCGGGCTACTGATCGCGGGAACCGCCGTCAGCATGCCCGCCCTCGTTGCGGGCAGACTGATCCAGGGCCTGGGCGGAGGCGCCATGACCGTAGCGCTCTACGTTGTTGTGGCCCGTGTGTACCCGGGCGCGCTGCACGCGAAAATCTTCGCCGGCTTCGCCGCTGCGTGGGTCCTGCCGTCCCTGGTCGGCCCGTTCATCGCCGGGCTGGTGGCCGAACTCGTCAGCTGGCACTGGGTATTCCTCGGCGTCGTCTTCCTGGTGGTCCCGGCATTGGCGATGCTCTTCCCGGCCATGCGCGGCCTACGCTCCGTACCCGAATCACCCGTCCCGTGGAACCTCGGCAGGCTGGCATGGGCCGCGCTGGCAGCCATCGCAGTCCTCGGTCTGAATCTCTCGGCCGAGGTTCCCACCGCAGCCGGGGTACTCGCCGTCGTCGCACTCGCGGTTGCCCTCTTCGCCGTCCGGCCGCTGGTACCGCGTGGCACGCTCAGCGCGCGGCGGGGCCTGCCGAGCGTCATCCTCGCCCGGGGTCTCGCGTCCGCCGCGTTCTTCGGTGCCGAGGTCTACCTGCCGTACCTGTTCATCGAACGGTACGAGTTCCCACCGGCACTCGCCGGACTCACCCTGACTCTCGGCGCACTCGCCTGGGCCGGCGCCTCCGCCGTTCAGGGACGCATGGGAGACCGACTGCACAATGCATTCGCCGTACGAACGGGTTCTGCCCTGGTGCTCGCGGCCACACTGCTCGCCCTGATGACCGTGGTACTGGACTGGCCGGCCGCCGTCGCAATCGCGGGGTGGATCTTCGCCGGCGCCGGCATGGGCCTGATGTACCCGCGGCTAAGCGTCATGATGCTCGCACTGTCCACGCCGCAGACCGAAGGATTCAACAGCTCGGCGCTGTCCATCTCCGATTCCCTCGGCGGAGCACTCGCGCTCGCCACCACCGGGATTGTGTTCACGGCGCTTACGACGGCGGGAGCCTCCTTCGCGGGCGTCTTCGCCCTGACTGTGGTCATCGCGGCGGTTGCCGTAGCAGTTGCACCCCGCGTTCTGAAGGCGCAGCCCGCGGACGAGCCCGTTGTCGAAGGAGCGGCAGTATGAAAGCGGTTCAGCAACTTATCTACGGCGGACCGGAGCAACTGCGGTTCGACCACAGCGCCGGTCAGTCGAGCGACGACGACGACGCCCGCCCTGGCTCCCCCAGCGTCTGGACGATGAACGTCTCCTCGTACCTGCAGCCGCTGGGTACCTCCTCGAGCAGCTCGACGTTGCGCTCACTGGATGCAAATCCCCCGCCGAACGCCACCTGCACGCCGAACGAAAACTCGTAATCACCGGATTGGACCACGAGCTCATCGCCGGCCCCGAAGGAACTGCCACGGGGGAAGAGCAGGCCCACCTCGTACCCTTCCGCCGAGCGTCCCGTGACGCAGGAGGCGTCATTGAGGAACAGTTCGCCCTCGAAGAGCGCCTGCATCACGGCGTCACTCGGTCCGGTGCGCGAGACCACGAGTAACTCTCCGTTCGGCCCCGGCTCAGTGCCGGGTTCAGGCTGCGATATCCACCCGCAACCCGCCGTCAGCAAGATGACTGCAACAAGAACCGCAACCCATTCCATCTGAACAGACCGTCTCGACATGGGTACAGCGTAGCCCCGCACAGAAGCCACGGAACCGTTGACTCGACGCCCAGCGGGTGGCATCGAACCCACGTCGAATGCGCGCAGGCAACGGGTTTGCGCGGAATCTACTGCCGCAACAGCACGTAGCCGTACGGCTCCAGATGCACCTTGTCGACATCCTCGCCCGAGAGCAGGTCCGTGCCGGAGACCCCAAGCGCAACGGAATCGGTCCCGTGGTTGATCAGCGTCAGGACGTCGCCACGCTGCGCAGCCTCCACGAACTCAGGCAATCCCTCGACCACCGGCACGACGCCGGCACCCGCGAACACGTGGGCACTCACCAGGCGGGCGCCGCCGTCGTCGGGCACTGTCGCAAGGTAGTAGGCACGGCCCGCACCGGAGGCACGCACAGTGAACGCGGGCAAATCCGAGGTGCGCCCACCACTGAAGGAAGCGAGCACCTGCGCGTCGGTTGCAGCGATTTCCTCCGCCAGGAAGAAGCCGTCGAAGGAGTTTGACCCGAACGACACCGGCGCCGAAGACTGCCCCGGACCGCCGACAGCCAGTGCACCAAACTCCTCAACCGTAACGCCCAGCACCGGCCCGAGCTGGGTGAGGAAGCCGCCGTCGCGGAAGCGGTCGTGTTCGTCGACAACATCGCTGAACGCGGTTACCAGGAGATGCCCGCCGTCCTCAACGAAACGCGTGAGGTTAGAAGCTCCCGAAGACGTCAGCAGATACAGCTGCGGCGCAATCACGACGGAATAGGATCCAAGATCGGAGGTGGGGCGCACGAAGTCCACCTGCACATGTTGGCGGTGGATCGCGAAGTACCAGCGCTGCACGCACGCCACGTAGTCCAGCACCACCGGGTGATCGGGCGCCTCGATAGCCCACCAGTTCTCCCAGTCGAACACGATCGCAACGCGTGCATCGCGAGACCCGGCCGGCAGCGTAGGCAGAGCAGAAAGTTCCTCGCCCAACTGCACAACTTCCCGCCACGTCCGCGTGGACGTACCCGCGTGCGGCAGCATCGCGGAGTGGAACTTCTCCGCCCCCGCGCGGGACTGCCGCCACTGGAAGAACAGGATGCCGTCAGCGCCACGGCCAACGGACTGCATCGAAAGGGCCTGCATCTGGCCCGGAGCCTTGGGTGCGTTCGAGGGCCGCCAGTTCAGCGCATTGGTGGACTGCTCCATCAGCAGCCACGGCACCTCGGGCTTGAAGGAGCGCATCAGGTCGCGGGCAAAAGCGCCGGCGCGAAAGCTCTCGGCGTTGTTCGGGTCGGGATAGCAGTCGTCGGAGATGACGTCCAGTTCCGCTGCCCATTCCCAGTAGTTCGCGGGCTTGAACGGGCCCATGAAATTGGTGGTAACCGGCTGGCTGGCTCCGGCCGCGCGGATGATGTCCCGCTCCATCCGGTAGCACTCAAGCAGCATGTCGGATGTGAACCGCCGGAAGTCGAGCAGCTGACCCGGATTATGGCTGTAGGGTGCCTTGCGCGGCGGGAAGATGTGGTCGAACGACTCATAGTGCTGCGCCCAGAACCAGGTTCCCCAGGCGTCATTCAGCGCGTCCAAGCTTCCGTAGCGTTTCTGTAGCCACACCCGGAAGGCGTCCCGCGCCGAGTCCGAGTAGTCCTCGTTCACATGGCACCCGTACTCGTTGTTCACGTGCCACAGCACTACGGCCGGGTGGTCGGCGTACCGTTCGACGAGACGCTGAACCAACGCGGAAGCCAGCCGGCGGTACGACGGCGACGACGGCGCGTAGTGCTGCCTGCTTCCGTGCCAGTACGGCGCGCCGTTCTCGTCAGCGGCGAGGATGTCTGGATACGCGACGGTCATCCACGGCGGAGGTGACGCCGTTGCCGTCGCCAGATCGACGGCGATGCCCGCCCCGTGCAGCAGGTCGATCACACGGTCAAGCCAGTCGAAGTCGTACACGTCCTCAGCCGGCTGGATACGCGACCACGCGAAAATACCGAGGCTCACCATGGTGACCCCGGCCTCGCGCATCCGCTCGACATCCTCCGGCCAAACGGATTCCGGCCACTGCTCAGGGTTGTAATCGCCGCCGTAGTGCACGGTGGTTCCTTTCTAAAAGTGTTGGAGACCTAACGCCGCTCGCGTTCCTTCACCACGAGCACAGCAAAAACAAGGCAGCCGAGCCCGGGAACGACCAGCGGCGGCAACTGCCAGGTCACCACAACCGCAAGAACGACGGCGGCGAGCAGCGGCGCTATAGCGCCCGGGTCCGTGGCGAAACTGTTCATACCCTCCCGCACGGCCTGCTTCCAACCCTTGGAGGGAGTCCACCGCACCGCAGACTGCAGCAGCACGAACACCAGTGCGGTGAGTGCCAGGAAGCAGACGGCGAGCACCAGCAGCCAGCCCGGTAACACCTGAGTGCCGGCCAGCAGGAGGTTGAAGAGCAGGACGACGGCGAGCGCCGTCGTCGTCAATCCGACCACCCAGCCGGTGCGAAGGGCTGAAACGAAATCTTCCCACCACTGTCCGAGCGTGGAGCGCTCGGCGAGGAGGTAGCGGTGGAGGTGCCTGGTGGAGGCGGCGAGCGCGGCGGGCAGCGTGATGATCAGCAACCCGCCGGCGAAGGTGAGGACTCCCATCCACAGCACCTCCGCAAGAAGCGCGAACTTCCCCTGGGCACCCGGCCACTTGAGCTGGGTGCCGTCTGGTTGGGGTTGTTCGCGCCGCTTGCGGGCGCTGCGGGCTGTCATCCCTTCAGGCCCTGGGTGGCCACGCCGGCCACGAGGAAGCGCTGGAAGATCACGAAGAACAGCATGACAGGTAGCAGTGCGAGGACCGAGATCGCGACGGTGGCGCCGTAGTCAGAGGCACTCGACTGGTCGTTGAACACCCGCAGAGCGAGCGGCAGCGGGTAATTCTCGGGCGAGTTCAGGTAGAGCAAGGGGCCGAGGAAGTCGTTCCAGCTCCAGATGAACGCGAAGATCGAGGAGGTGATCAGCGCGGGCCGGATCAACGGGACCGTGATGGACCAGTAGATCCGCCAGTGCCCGCAGCCGTCGATGCGCGCTGCTTCGTCCAGTTCCTTGGGAAGGTTGCGGATGAACTGAACCATCAGGAAGACGAAGAACGCCTCCGTGGCCAGGAACTTGCCGATCAGCAGGGGGAAGAACGTATCCACCATGCCGAGGTTACGGAAGATCATGTACTGCGGGATGATCAGCACGTGGAACGGCAGGAGCAGGGTGCCGATCATCATGGTGAAGAACAGCGGCCGGCCCTTGAAGTCCAGGCGGGCGAATGCGTAGGCGGCCATCGAGGACGAGATGACCGTACCGATCACCGCGCCGATTCCGAGGATGGTCGAGTTCCAGAAGAACTTCCAGGTGGGAATTCCCGCGACGCCCTCAAGGACTTTGATGAAGTTGTCGATCGTCGGGTTCTCGGGCAGGAGGCTCTGGTTCGATCCGAACTCCGCACTCGGCTTGAAGGACGCCGAGATCATCCAGACCAGCGGATAGAGTACGACGGCGGTGAGCACCACGATCGCGACGATCCAGGCCACGGTCGAGGCAGTCCTGCGTGGGTTGCGGCGTCGCTTGTGCGTGGGCTGAACGGGTGGGACCGCGGTGGGATTTGTTTCGATAGTGGTCACTTCGTGTCACCTCCGTAGTGCACCCAGCTCTTGGAGGTGCGGAAAAGGATGAAAGCGAGGATGCCCACCGCTATCAGGAGCACCCAGGCCATGGCGGATGCGTAGCCCATCTGATTGTTGGTGAAGGCACGTGTGTACAGGTAGACGGTGTAGAAGTTGGTGGCGCCTGCAGGGCCGCCGGTGCCGGAACCGATGATGTAGGCCGAGGCGAAGATCTGGAACGCGCCGATCATCTCAAGCAACAGGTTGAAGAAGATCACCGGGGAGAGCATCGGCAGTGTGACGCTGATGAACTTGCGCCAGGCCTTTGCGCCGTCAACGGAGGCCGCCTCATAAAGCTCGGTGGGGACCTGCTTCAGGCCTGCGAGGAAGATGACCATCGGTGCGCCGAACTGCCAGACGGCCAGGAGGATCATCATCGGCATGATCAGCGCTGGAACGCCTACCCAGCCGCCGACGTTGATGCCGAACAGACTCAAACCGCTGTCCACAGGGCCGTCAGCGGAGAACATTGCCCGCCACACGATGGCGATGGAGACGGAGGCGCCGATGAGGCTCGGCGCGTAAAACGCGGACCGGAAAAAGCCCGTGCCCCTGGACTTGAAGTTCAGCAGCATGGCTACGCCGAGGGCAGCGGCCAGCTTGATGGGCGTTCCGACGAGCACGTAGATCAGGGTGATCTGGACGGATCCCCAGAAGATGTCATCCGTGGCCATGCGTTCGAAGTTCGCCAGGCCGGACCACTCCGGTGAGGTGAAGATGTTGTAGTCAGTGAAGGCCAGATACAGGGAGAAGAGCATCGGGCCCAGGGTGAGGGCGAAAAGCCCGAGCAGCCAGGGAGACAGGAAAACGTAGCCGGCGAGATTGTCCCTGTTGCGCTTGCGTTTGGACTGCCCACCCGTCCGGCGGTTGCCCGCCGGACGGGTGCCGGGTTCGGCGTTGGTGCGGGTTTTTGTTGGCGCGTGCGCCGATCCCGTTGTCATGAACTGCTCCTAAACTGCGGTTGGATCAGGTCAGCGGCCGAGCGTAACGGCGGCCTCGTCGAAGAACTGCTGTGCTGCGTCCTCAGGAGAGATGGCATCCAGCCCGATGGAGGTTCCCAGGGTCAGGAAGGTGTTCTCGAGGGCGCCGTAGCCCACAACCGGTGCGGCAGGGGGATCGCCGATGCGGTCAGCAACGGAGTCCAGGTATTCCTTGACCTCGAGTTCGGGGCCTTCAAGGGCAGCACCTTCAAGAGCGGTCTCAGATGCGGGGACACCCAGTGTGGCGCCGAAGATCTCGCCAACCTCGGGGCTGTTGATCAGGAACTCGACCAGCGCAACCGCTGCTTCAGGGTGCTCGGTTTGAGCGCCAACCGCGTGCAGCATTGAAGGCTTCTGATACAGGTCCTTGACCGAGGGGTCGCTGGTGGGCGGAGCCAGGATGGTCAGATCCTCAGCACCGGTATCAGCCAGGTAGCCGCCCATGAAGTTGGACCAGGTCATCTCACTTGCGGTGAGGTTGGCGCCGAAGCCTGACTTCGGTGCTACTTCCTCGAGCGTCCGGGCGGGGATGGTCGCGTTCTGGCGGAGATCCTGTGCACTGCTCCAGAACTCGGCGAGCTCCTCCTGGGTGAAGTTCAGCTCGCCTTCCTCGGTGAACAACTCACGGCCCTGCTGGCGAAGCTGCAGTTCGAAGTTCTGGATGCGACCGGTGTAATCGGTGCCGCCGTACACTTCGCCACCCGATGCTTCGGTGACGCTGGCCATGTAGGCGTCGTAGTCATCCCAGGACGTGCCGCCCTCGTAGCCTTCTGCACCAGCCTGCTCGATGACCGCAGGGTTCTCGAACAGCGACCATGCGTTGTAGCCGGTGGGAACGGCGAGGGTCTGGTCTTCAAGCTTGCCGGTGGCCAGCAGTGTCTCGTCAATGGTGTCGGTAGTCAGACCGTTGCCAACGTACGAGGTGAGGTCCAGCAGCAGACCGTTCTGGCCGTACTGGCGAAGGTAGCTGTAGTCGAACTGCATGACGTCGGGAAGTCCGCCACCTGCTGCCTCTGTCTGGCGCTTCTCCCAGTAGGCGGGGAAGTCCATGAAGGTGCCGTTGACGTCAATGTTGGGGTTCGCGTCTTCGAACAGTGCGATCGCTTCGTTGTAGCGCTCCGCGCGGTCCTCGTTACCCCACCAGGTGAAGTTGAGGGTTACTTCCTCGTTCGGATCCGGAGTGCCTCCGGCATCGCCACCACCATTGCCGCCACACGCCGTCAGCATCAGGGCTGCCGCGACGGTGACCGCTACGCCGGAGCCGGCGCGTCGTGAGAGTTTCTTGAACATCTTTGTCCTCCTGGGAACGGCTCAGATATGAGGTGAAGCTCTTTGGTTCCGCTGGTACTGTGGTGTACCTCACGGAAAGCGCTCTCCCTAGAGAGTAAATTGAATCGTCTCAATACGCAAGGCCTAGTTCTAGAATACTGTGATCCGTGATACTTCCGAGACCTACTTGAGCAAAGGATTTTGCCCCGATGCCGCAGTTCGACCTCCCGCTTGAGCAGCTTCAGCAATACCTTCCGGAACGCACCGAACCCCTGGACTTCGATGCGTTCTGGGAGAAGACCCTGACCCAGGCAGCTTCCTTTAGCCTGGACGCCCGCTTCGAGGAGGTCGACGCCGGTTACACCGAACTCCTAACCGAAGACGTGACGTTCGCCGGCTACGGCGGCCACCCGATCAAGGGCTGGATGCTTCGTCCGCGTTCCGCCAAGGGCCCGCTTCCCGTCGTCGTGACCTATATCGGCTACGGCGGAGGGCGGAGCCTTGTCGGTGAGTGGACCGCTATCCCAAGTACCGGCGTCGCACATTTTGTGATGGACCTGCGGGGGCAGGGCGCCGGACACAAGAGTGGCGATACACCGGATCCGGGTGTCAGCGGGCCGCACTTCGGCGGTCACCTGACGCTGGGGATCGATTCGCCGGAGACCTACTATTACCGGCGGTTGTTCACCGATGCTGTGCGCGCTGTCGAGGCGGCGCAGGCCCACCCGTTCGTAGATGCTTCTCGTGTTCTTCTTTCCGGCGGCAGCCAGGGCGGAGCCATTGCGCTGGCGTCCGCGGCGCTTTCCCCCACAGTCCTTGAGCATGCGCCGCTGGCCGCCATCGTCGATGTGCCGTTCCTTTCCCACGTTCGCCGCGCTACCGAAATGGTGAACACGGCACCTTACGGCGAGCTGGTGCGTTACCTCGGCGTCCAGCGCGGCCGTGAGGATGAAATCTTCCATACGCTGGGCTATTTCGACGGCGTCAACTTCGCCGCGCGGTCTTCGATGCCGGCGCTGTTCTCGGTGGGCCTGCTCGACGACGTCTGCCCGCCGTCGTGCGTCTATGCCGCCTACAACCACTACGCGGGACCGAAGTCCATGAACGTCTTCCCCTACAACGGTCACGAGAACGGCGGAGCAGCCCAGGCCGCGGAGCACATCCGATTCCAGCGCGAGGTATTTGCGGGAGCCTGACAAGGCTACCGGCTCGCGACCGCCGAACAACGCTTCCCCAAGGACCAACAATGCCCCAGTACCCTGCCTACCTGTTCGCATACTTTGCTGGCGAGGATTTTCCGGATGCCGAACAAGTTCACTTCGCGGTGAGCAGCGAAGACGCCCCGTTGTCGTTTACGCCACTGGCCGGCGGGAAACCGGTGCTTCAGTCGACGCTGGGTACCGGCGGAGTGCGGGACCCGTTCCTGGTGCGCAATGAGCTGGCCGCCGGCTTCCACCTCATCGGAACGGACCTGAGCATCCATAACGACGGCGACTGGGAGCGTGCGACGCGCTACGGCAGCCGATCGGTGGTCATGTGGGACTCGCCCGATCTGGTGTCGTGGAGCGAGCCGCGCCTGGTTGAGATCGCGCCGTCGAACGCGGGATGCGCCTGGGCGCCGGAAGCCTTTCTCGACCGGGACCGGGGTGCCTATGTGGTGTTCTGGTCATCACCGCTCTACGGCGAGGAGCGGACGGGAGCCTCAGCCCACCTCCGGGTACTACGCTGCTTCACGAAGGACTTCCGTTCCTTCTCCGATCCGGAGGTCTACCTCGACCCCGGCCACTCGGTCATCGACACAACGTTCCTGGAACGCGACGGCGTCACCTACCGCTTCACCAAGGACGAGCGGCCGCAATCGGCTGGCGCCTTGATGGGGAAGCACATCTTCGAAGAGGCAAGCCGGGACGGGATGCTGGCCGACAATTTCACGCTGGTCGCGGAAGGCGTCGGTTCGGCACATCTGGCCCAAGGTGAGGGCCCGATCGCCGTCAACTCTCCGGATGGACAAAAAAGCTACCTCATCATCGACGAGTTCGGCGGACGCGGATATGTCGCGTTCCAATCCGAAGACCCGGGCACCGGTGCGTGGGAGCCGGTGGCCGATGCCCGACTCCCGGAGGGCGCACGGCACGGATCGCTCCTGCCGATTACGTCTGCGGAGCGCAGCGCACTGTTGGCCGTGTGAATTTTCATATGGAGCCCGCGGACAGCGATCATTGAGCCGTGTCCGATACTTCCCCGCTCCTGACCCTCGGCGTCGTCGTTCCTCCGTCATTTGAGCCGGCCTCCGTACAGGAGCTGGGCGACGCCCTGCCAGGACTGCTTGCCGAGTCGCACCCGGGCGTCGCGTGGCGCGTGGTTGTCGTGGTCGAGACGCTGGACGGCCGGGCGCCGTCGGAACTGCTGGAGACAGCCCGGGACCGGCTGCTGGATGAGGATTGGGATTTCGCCGTCGTCGTCAGTGACCTGGCGCTCCGCAGCGGGCGGAAGCCCGTGCTCACCCAGATCAGCCCGGTCCACAAGGTGGGACTGGTGGCGCTCCCGGCGCTTCGGGCTGTGGGCCGCCGCGAGACACTGTCGGACGCGATAGTGCGGTTGATCGGGCCCCTGGTCGGGTGGAATGACGACGACGACGCCGAGGACCGCGCCCGCCGCGCCCGGGAAATGGCCGATGACCTGCCCGACCACACCGGCGAGAACGCCATCCAGTTCACCGGACGGGTGGTAGCCGGAAACGCCCGGGTACTTCTTGGGCTGATCCTCGCGAACCGTCCCTGGCGGCTCGCCGTCACCCTTTCCCGGGCGCTCACAGCGGCAGCGGCGGCGGGTGTAGTGACCCTGGCTGCGTCGGACCTCTGGATGCTCGCGACAGCGTACGGACCACTTCGGCTCATCCTGCTCACCGTTCTCGCCATCGGTGCCGTGACGCTCACCCTGATGATCGGCGCGGACCTTTGGGAACGTCCGCGGCGGCGCCTCGAGCGCGAGCAGGTCGCCCTGTTCAACCTCGCCACGACGGCGACCGTTGTGATCGGAGTCATGACCTTCTTCGCCGCACTGTTCGTCCTGTCCTTCGCAGCGGCGTTGCTGTTGGTCGACGCCGGGGTGTTCGCCGCCGTCGTCGGGGCACCTGTGGGCCTGACCGAGTACGCGCAGCTGAGCCTGCTCACCGCGGCGCTCGCGACCGTGGGTGGCGCACTGGGTGCGGGGTTGGAGAACGACGACGTCGTCCGCGCCGCGGCTTTCACGCGCAACGACGTTTAGCCTCGACGTCGTGAAACGTAGAGCAATCCGGACAATCGGGTGCGAAATTCCGCTCCCTTTTGTCCGGATTGCTCTACTTCGTGTCCGGATTGCTCCGTTATGGGGGCGCCGGGGCTACCGGACCATGCCGAGGATCGTATCGGCCCCGTGCTCAAGCGCGGCTCGGGCGTCATCCGAAACGACGTCGGGCCTCTTGCCCTGGTTCAGGAACTTCACGAACTTGTCCATCGCCTTGCCGACGCCCTGGAAATTACCCTCCTCCACAGCACGCTGCGCTTGGTCGAGGGAAGCCTCCAACTGCCTGGCGACCGGCCCATCGACGTCCCCGCCGGCGATGAAGCCCTCCAGCGTCGCCTGCAGGTCAGCAACAATGCCCGGCGTCCATGCGTCAGGTACTGGAACCTCCGAGAAGTTCATGTCCGAGGCGAAGTAGTAGCTCGTGTAGGACGGCTGGTTGTAGGAGGTGTTCTGGCGGGCGACCTCCACGCGGTACTGCGGATCGTGCATCAGCGTGGTGAGCTTGTGCCCGGTAATCTCGGTGCTCAGGTACACGCGGATGGCGGAGCTGTCTGCCGTGCGGACAAACAGTTCCTCACGCCAGTCACCGAATGCATCCGCGACCAGGGCGGGGTTGCCCTTGGTCCCATTGTTGGTGCGGGTTCCTTCTGCGGTGAGCAGGCGGCCGCGGGTCCAGTCGTCGATGGTCGGCGTCGCGTTGCCGGAACCGTTGACGATCTGCGTGGTCATGTCCTCCGCCCACTTGATGCTCTGGTTGGTTCCCGGCGTGCGGGTTTCGAGCTGGTCGCCGTCGGAATCCAGCAGCCCTGAGCCGAGGGTGCCGTTCGGCATGCTCGCCCACACCTCAATGCCTTCGACGTCGGAGCGGACGTCGCCGATCATGCCGCGGCCGGTATCCCGGCCGGAGTAGGCGCCGAAGAGTACTTCGCCGGTAGCAGCATCGCGCATCGCGGAACCGTAGGGCGCGTACGCGCCGCCCTCATGAACGGTCCAGATTTCCTGGCCCGGGCGGTTCGGGTCGATGTCCGTCACGTGCATCGCGTCGCCGTGACCGAGCCCGGCCTCGACGCCCGGCGTAGCGCTGCCTTCCGGCATGGTGTCGAACGAGCTGTAGAGCAGGGAGCCGTCGTCGTCGATTGTCGCCGAGCCGTACACGATCTCCTGGCGGCCGTCGTCGTCCACGTCCGCCGCGCTGAGCGAATGGAAACCCTGCGTGGTGATGGAGCCGAACTCCGGGTCCGTTCCGAGACGGCCATGTGGGCCGTCGTTGAACGGGTTCGTCATCGGCGTCCAGCCGCTGTCCACGAACCAGTCCTGGGTCAGGTTCTTGCCGTCCCAGTTGTAAGCGGCGATCGTGGAGCGCGTGTAGTAGCCGCGGGCGAAGACCGCCGAGGGACGCTGCCCGTCCAGGTACGCAACGCCGGCGAGGAAACGGTCCACCCGGTTGCCCGGCTCGATGCGGGACATGGCGTAGTCGCCCCACATGAGGCCGTCGTCGTGCCGGCCCGGCTCGTAGTCGACGGTCTCCAGCTCTTCCCCGGTGGCGCCGTCGAACACGGTCAGGTACTCGGGCCCGCTGAGGATGAAACCCTCGAACGCCCGGAGGTTGTTACGGGTACTCCGCGAAGGTGCGTAGACGTCCATGAAGTAGTCGGTCATGGCGCGGGCATCGGCGTCGGAGAGCGGGTAATCGTAGCGCTGCTCGATGCCGAACGCTTCCTCCAGCGTCGCGGGCCAGTTGCCGGCGACAACCTCGGGGTGCTCATGCCAGCCGGCGAACATGTCGACGACGTGCTCGTAGTAGCCCTGCGCTGAGAGCCGGTAGTCGTCCTCGTTGCTGTAGCCGGCCTTGCGGTCATCCTTCGGGAGGGTGATGTACTCGGGCTCCCCGGCAACGCCGTCCGTGTAGGTGGTGACCGTAGTGCCGGGCGCGGTCTTCATCATCATTTCGGTGCGGCCGTCGCCGTCGAAGTCGTAGACCATGAACTGCGTGTAGTGCGCGCCGGAGCGGATGTTCACGCCGAGGTCGATGCGGTGCAGCAGCGTCCCGTCCATCGTGTAGGTATCGATGTAGGTGTTGCCGGTGTAGCCGACCTGCGAAACGTCCTTCGAGTTGGACGGCTCCCACTTCACGACGTACTCGTAGTCACCATCGCCATCCGCGTCGCCGATGCTCATGTCGCTCGCGGCGTACGTGTAGCTTTCGCCGGCCGGTGTCACGCCGTTGGCCGGTTTCTGCAGCGGAATGTCCGTGTAGTTCTGCGACCACGGGCTCACTTCTTCGCTGGGCTGCAGTTCAACGCCGTCGACGACGGCGGCAACTGAGTAGGTTGAGCCTTCCGTTTCGTCTGGGTCCAGGTAGTTGGTGCTGTCGGTGACCGTGGCGATCTTCTCGCCGTTGCGGTAGACGGCGAAGTCCGCGCCGGTCTGACCGGTTGCGGAGGCGCCGGTCACCTCGGTGGCCAGGAGCCGCCAGCTGAGGAAGGTGCCCTCGGGGGTGTGAGCGGCAACAAGGCCGCGGTCGAGGTGTTCGAGCTGGATGCCGGGCTGGGCATCCGGGGCCGGAGCTGCGACAGCGGGAACGCCGCCACCCCCGGCGATCAGGGCTGCGCCCAGCGCGAGCGAGGCCGGCATGGGAAGGGTGCGAAAGCGCGGGTTCATCTTTGAATCCTTTCAACGGAAAGCGCTTTCTCTACGCTAGGCGAAGTGCTGGAACCGGGTCAAGGGTGCGCGGCGGGATTTCTTCGTGTTCGCGCTCGCTCAGAAGGACCGAGCCGACGCCGGTGAGCGCAATTTCGGTCGAAATCGTCCTTCGCGCCAAAAAATCTGATGCGATTGACAACTTCGGTCGAAATCGTCCTCCGCGCCAAAAAATCTGATGCGATTGACAACTTCGGTCGAAATCGTCACAGGTTCGAGTAGCGTGGACGCGTGGCAACAACCATCCGTGCTATGACGCCTGACGACATTCCGAGTGTGCTCGACGTTCAGGAGCCGGGCGCCATCGCCGCCCTCTCTGACGTGTTTCCACAGAATGAATACCCATTCCCCCGCGACGACGTTGCGCAAGCTTGGCAACGGGAGATCACGACGCCGGGCATCGCTTGCTATGTGATCCTGCTCGATCACACCATCGTGGGGTTTGCTGCGATCCGGGGCGATGAGCTTCTGCATTTCGGGATCGCGGTCGAGCACTGGGGCACCGGCACCGCCCGGACCGCACACGACCTGGTGTTGGACCGGATGTGGAACTACGGCAATCGGAGCGCGTGGCTCAGAGTATTCACCGGGAACGGGCGGGGTCGTCGGTTTTACGAGAAGCTCGGGTGGCGCCCAACCGGCGAACGCTCCCCCACCTCATTTCCACCGCATCCGGAGCTACTCCGCTATGAACGGCCCCTGGAGGGCCCGCGTCCCGTATGAAGGGCCGGTCGGGTACAGCGTCGGCCAGGCTCTGTGCAATAGATCGACGCAACAGATCGACCGATATCGTCAGGCGCATGCGATTATCTGACGCGAATGACGATATCGGTCGATATTGCTCCGCGAAAGCAAGTCACTCCACGACGATGTCGAAGAAGACCGGACGCCCCCCGGGAAATGACGCCTCCTCGGCTTCGTCGCCCATGAACCAGAGAACCTTGCACCGGACGGGGGAATCGGGAGTACGGACCTCCACGCGAACGTCCACGGTTTCACCCGGAGCCGTCGCGGGGACCTCAACGCGGTCAGCGGTGTCGCACGGCACATTTGCTGAGACATCCTCGCGGATGAGGTAGCGGTCTTCCCAGGGCACCGTCCCGACGTTCCGGAAGCGCCAGATCTTGGTGTGGGTTTCGCCGGTTCCCACCACCGTGCCGTCCGAAAGCGTCACATCGGTCAGGAAGGCCGCCGCGTCCCCGGGTTCCGACGGCGGAACCTCACCCGCACCGTCCGCCTGGGAGCCTTCGCCGACCTGTTCGCTTACCGTATCGCCCTGTACCGGGGCGGAAACCCGCCCGACGACGAATCCAACGGCGAGCGCGATCACGGCCACCAGCGCGACGGGCCAAAGGGCCAGCCACCGATTCCGCCGCGCTGAATCCGCGGATTCGCGTGGGACCGCGGGCGCGGGTGACGCCGTCGGAGCGGAGTTCGCGGCGGCGTCATCCGGCACCGGCGTGCTGCCGCTTCCCGCGGCAGGCGTCCGGGTGTCGGGTGCGCTGCCGTCAGGGAAGGATCCGACACCCGCGTCCTCAGGAGACTGTGGACGTCTCGTCGCTTGCTGCGCTTCAATCCACCGCTCGCGCCACTCGTTCACGTCGCCGCCGCAGATTCGCACAAACTGCTCGGTGGTCTCCCATGAGGGGAACCGCACGCCTTTTGCTGCATCGTGCAGGGTTGTATGCGAGATGCAGCCGGACTTCTTCGCCATCGAGCGGAATGACGGTTCGCCCGCGCGCAGGCGCAGCTTCGCGAGTTCGGCGCTGAACTGTTCGACCGGATCTTCAGTGGGTGGATGGGTTTGAGACTGGGGGTGGTGCATACCCCAAATTCTAGGCCACCGAAATTAGCCGCAACTGTGCTCACTGTGCGCGCTGGTAGTCCTCCCACGTTGTCTTCTCCACCTTCGGTCCGTTGTCCGGGCTGTGGCCGACCAGCCCGTCCATGCAGTTGTAGTAATCGAAAATCTGGCGATTCCTGTCCGCTTTCCAGGCCGCCGAGGCCATGTCCGTATCCGAGATGGCCATCGCGTGAATGTGCGGTTGGCTCATCACCCCCGTGCGGTCCCACGCTGCAAAGCCGACCTTGCGCATGGCAGTGACGATCTTCTTACGTTCCGCCGCGGACAACTTCGCGGTCGCGACATCAACCGCGCCGCCGCCGTCGTGGGTGCCCGCAGACGCTTCCACGCCACCCTTGTTGTAGGACCCCTGGGTCAGCTCGATCCCGACGCCGGCGAGCTTCTCGGCTTCCTTCAACATATTCGCCGTGCGCTGATTCACCGTGTGCCCGTCCACCGTTGTCCTGCCGCCGAGGTTGATGACCTTGACCACCGTGAAACCGTTGGCTTTGCCGAGCGCGGTCAACGTTCCTTTACCGGGCAATCCGTTTGCGCCTTCACCCGTTGCACCTTTGGACTTCTGGTAGGCCGCATAGGCATCAACGGTTGTTCGGCCGAAGTGGCCGTCGACGTACTTGCGCTCAAGATGACCTTCATCGGCCAGCGCCTTTTCAACGGCGGTGACAGAAGCCTTCGCCCCAGGCGTTATGCCGGTGCCTGCTTTGGCGGGATCGAGCTGGGCAGCCAGAACTACTTTCTCCATGTTCACGGTTGTCGCTGCATGCACGGGTAGGACTGTTGTGATTGAACCGCCCAGCAGCAGCGCCCCTGCAGCGAGACACCCGATGGCCAGGCGTCGCTTGTTGCGTGCGTGTGTTGTTCGCATGTCATTTCCCTTCTGTTGGTAATGAGGTCCGGATGCCTCACCTGTGCCCACCTTGGCGCCACGGCGCAGGTGTCCTCAACACCAATGAACAATGGACGGCGTCCCGGAAACTGTTCCTGACGGCGTCTTCCACTTTCGGACAGGTGGATGGAGTGTTTCCGCAGGTCAGAGCGCTTTCCGTGGATCCGGCGTCGTCCGATGTCGTCCATGTGCCGTCCGGCCGTAAAAGGCGTTGAGGACAGTGGCCCAGCCAAGGAAGTGTGGAATCACCGGGTCACCCGGGAATCACATCCACCGAGAAGGAGACTGGAAATGCAGAAACTGAAGGGACTGATCAAACGGAGCCTCGCGGTTGGGGCTTTGACAGCTACCGTTGCGGCGGGCGGCGCCATCGCCTCGGTACCGGCGTACGCGGCCGACCGTGACGGTAAATGCAACGACGGCGAGTTCTGTTACTTCTACAACAGCGATCACAAGGGGTCGGTTTCGGACTTCACCAAATCGGTGGGCGACTATGGAACGTCGCAGCCGGAATGCTTCGAATTCCGTGGTGACGGCAAAGGCAAGGGCGAGTGCATCAAGAACGAAGCCGCGTCGGCGTGGAACCGGACGGGCAAGGATGTCACCGTCTACTTCAACTCCAACTACGGCGGGGCCACCCAGGTGTTCAAGCCCGGCCAGAAGGTAAACCTCAAGGGTTCGCTGTACAACGGAAACGCTTCGCACCGGATCGGTAACGCGCCGCAGCCATCCGGCGACTGGGCCTCCCCTGCCCCGGCTAACCGGACCGTCACGGCCGGCTGGTACTACCCATCGGGCAGCTTCCACGGGGCCATCGACGTTGGAGGTGCCGCCTTCACCATCAAATCGGCGTGCACCGGCAAGGTCGACAAAATCGACATCGACGCCAAGTACCCCAACTCCAACGCCTACAAGGTGTCCGGTTCTACCAACTACGTGTGGGTGGACTGCGGCGGCGGCATCCGGATGGGCTACGCCCACTTCTACGAACGGGATCTGCCGGACTCCATCAAGGTAGGAACTAAGCTCAAGGCTGGCCAGAACATTGTCGCGATGGGCAACCAGGGCAACTCCAGCGGACCACACATGCACTTCGAGGTCCGTAAGAACGGTGAGAAGATCAAGCCCTTCGACTTCCTCCGCACCAAGGGCGTGACAGGCCTCCCCAACTAAGCGTCTTCGCTGGGCCCCGGTACCGTTTCAGTGCCGGGGCCCTTCTGATGGCCTTGTGATAACGACGACGGCGCCGCTCGCCTAAGCTGGACGCGAACCAAAGGGGGAAACCAATGACTAATCCGCTTGTCCCGACGCACTGGGAACTGACCGTCACGGCGGTCGGCCTGCTCCTCGTCGTGCTGGCGATCGCCGCCGTCGTCTCGCTTGCCCGCAACCGCAACTACACGCCGGTCCAGCGCCTGCTCTGGCTGCTCGTGATCATCTTCGCGCCGATTGTCGGCTCGGTGCTGTGGCTGCTCGTCGGCCGGCGGACCGGAACCCAACGACATAATGCAGCTGCGTGACCTCGATCCACGGGACGTGCGCCCGCAGCTGACGCAGGAGCGCCGGGAGCTTCTCGCGTTGCTGTCGGAACTCACCGCTGAAGAGTGGCTGCTGCCGACTGCCGCCGCGGAGTGGAACGTCAAGGCCGTGGTCCTGCACCTGCTGGATGACGACCTCGGCTGGCTGTCCCGCCTGCGTGACGGTGATACCAGCGGCCAACTGGAAGTTGGCGACTACCGGACCTTCGTCGATGCCCTCGATGCCAAGAACCAACGGTGGATCTCGGGCGCCAGGGGACTGAGCCCGCGGGTCATCATCCGACCTGCTGACGTTCTCCGGTGAAGAGATGGACCGGTGGTGGGCCACCATCGATCTCACCGCCGAGGGTGGCGTTATCTGGGCCGGCGACAGCGTTCCCGAATGGTTCGACATCGCACAGGACCTGACCGAGCGGTGGGTACACCAGATGCAGATCCGGTGGGAACTGAACGCGGGTCCCGCCGTCGAGCCCGCCGCATCCTTCGCTGTCGAGTCCGATGCCGCGTGGCGCCTGCTGACGGGAGCAAAGTACGACGACGGCGCCGTCACCATCAGCGGCGACACCCGCCTGGCCGGTGGCTTGCTTGGGATGAGGGGAATCATCGTCTGACGCTGCGCCACCGGGTGGAACCGCGCTCAGAAAATGAACGGCTCATCGGCCGGCACGTTCCTATCGCAGCGCAGCACTCCGTCGTCGACCCACAGCCAAGCACGATGGACCGCTGAACGCCGCAGCGCGCCTGCCTGCTGTTCGACGTCTTTACTCCCATCCCACTCGGGGTGGGTGAAGTAGAAGGCGACAGCTTGATCCCCCAGAACGACGACGTCGGCATGCCGGCCCACCTGCCGGTCCTCCGGGTGGGACCCGGGCGAATCAAGGATGAGGCCCTGCGCGGACCAGTTGACGCCGTCGTCGGACCGGTAGACCCGCTGCCCTCGCCACTCGTCCACGACCATCCAGAACCAGCCGTCGAGCACGAAGACGTTCGGCCCCTCGTGCGGCGTACCTCCGATGACCTGTCCCTCGACCGTCCAGGTGTGCCAGTCGGTGCTGACGGCAGACCAGGTGGTGGACTCATCGGCCTCATCCTTGTACCAGAAGCGCAGCAGGCTGTCGGGTGTCCGGGCGACGGCGGCGTCTATCACGAATCGCGACCCCAGTTCCAGGAAGCCCTGATGCAACCAACACTCAAGATCAGGGCTCACCAGGTGGGCGATGCGCCGCTCGTGACCCGCCCACGTGGACGGAACGCCCCGAATCCAGGTGAGGTACATGTGGTACTGCGAACCGTCCCAGACCACCTCGGGCGCCCAGTGCGTGTTCGGGCCGTGCTCGTTAACCGGATCGAGCCCCTTGGCGACGCCACGGTATTCCCAGCGGGCGCCGTCGTCGGACACTGCCAATCCGATCCTCGACCCGTGCACCCACGCCACGCCCTCGCCTGTATCGGAAGGACGGCGCTGGGTGTAGAACATCCACCACTGGCCGGTCTGCTCGTTGCGGATGACCGTGGGGTCCGTGGGCCCGCCGAGTGGGTCTGTGAAAAGCGGCGCGCTCAACCCGAGGGCCGGAGGTCCGTTACCGGTACGCGCATGCCGCCACGGAACTGTGGGTCGGCCAACTCGGCGCGCTGAACCGGGGCACCTCGCCCCGCGGAGGCGTACAGGGCAGCCACAATCTCGATCGCGCGGGTAGGAGCCGCGGCAACGGCGGGCACGTCGGATCCGCTCAGCAGCGCCGCGTACACCTCGCCCAGCAACGCCGCATGACCGCTGGGTACCTCAACGTCCGGAAGCGCCCACCCTGCCGACTGTCCGGCGTCGATGTGCCGCGCCGGCGTTACCTTCCAGCTCGCGTGGTTGTGCCCATAGAGGTGCTCGAGTTCGATGGTGGCGTGCTCGGTATCGATGCGGATCAGGCTCGACTCGCGGGGCGCCAGCACCGTAGTCAGCACAGACGCCACAGCCCCGCCTTCGAACACCACGACGCCGCACGAGGTATCTTCCGTTTCCACGTCGCGATCCAGCCGGAACAACTGTCCCGATACCGAAGCCCAATCCCCCAAAAGGTACGCCAGCAGATCGATCTGGTGAATGCCGTGGCTCAGCGTGGTCCCGCCGCCCTCGCTCTCCCAGGTTCCGCGCCAGGGCACGTCGTAATACTCGGAGCCACGGTACCAGTGCGTGTGGCAGACCGCGGTCAGCGGCCGGCCCAGCTCTCCTGAGCTCAGCAGTTCACGAATGTGCGTGGCCGCCGTGCCCGTGCGCTGCTGGAAAACGACGGCGAACTGGCGGCCCGCCCTATCGGCCGCCTGTTGCATCTCGTCCACTTCAGCGAGCGAGAGTGCCGGCGGCTTCTCCACGATCGCGTGGGCGCCGGCGTCGAACGCTGCCCTGGTCTGCCCCGCGTGCCCTGCAGGCGGGGTGCAGACGTGCACGACGTCGACATCCTCCGACGCGAGCAACTCCTCCAGGGTGGCGTACCCGGCCGGAACGCCGTGCCGGGCTTTGAAGTCCCGGACCCGTTCCTCGCTGGGGTCCGCGGCGGCAACGAGCGTGACGCCGTCGAGCTCGGCCAAAGCCTCGGCGTGCAGATGCGCCACGGCACCGGTTCCGAGAATTGCGGCGCGGAGGGTGGTTGTCATCGGTGCTCCGGAAGCTGGTCCTCGAGGTGGAAAACCTCTTCGAGTTGTAGGAACCCTTCGTCCGGACGTCCGTCCAGTTCGACGAAGAACTCGCCCATCTCCGCCTGCCAGCGCGCATTGACGTCTGTCCCGGCCATGGCTTGCTGGGCGGCGGCGAAGTCCTCGGATTCAACGTAGCCGATCAACAGGCCATCGGGTCGAAGAAAGAGGGAGTAGTTGTTCCATCCGGTCTCTTTGAGGGCCTGCACCATGTCCGGCCAGACCGCGGCATGACGTTCCTTGTACTCCTCAAGGCGGTCGGGCTTCACCTGCAGCTGGAAGCAGACGCGTTCCATGATTCTCCTCTTCGAGTTTTCATGCTGAATCGTTT
Organism: Arthrobacter tecti; assembly: GCF_054511355.1. Lineage (NCBI taxonomy): Bacteria > Bacillati > Actinomycetota > Actinomycetes > Micrococcales > Micrococcaceae > Arthrobacter > Arthrobacter tecti. Next base: position 325 of record NZ_JBTNCT010000010.1, on the reverse strand, counting down.
CATCGTAGCAGGGGTACCCGCTCAGGGGCTGCGCATATGAAACGGAGGGTGTCGAAGCACAACGGCATCCGACACCCTCCGGGTCTACTGTTCGAACCTAGCGCGCCAGGGAACTCCAGTTCACCTGCCAGGATGTGAGGACTGCGGCTCCATGTGCGTTGACGGACCGAACGATGTAATAGCCCTCCCTGGGTGACTGTCGGTCAACATACTCCGGTCAAGTCCCGTGGAGTGGTGTAGCCGTTCTGTGGCTTTTCGAGGTTGTTGAGGTTTAGAAGTTGTGGTTCTCGGATGGTGTGGCGGGTTCGGGTTCCTCCTCTCGTGC